>JBEBJW010000088.1:0-11896 GCA_040079715.1 Myxococcota bacterium
CGCTCCACACCCGCGAGCGGCTCGCAGAGGTCGCCCCAGGCGGCCAGACCCGCCATCAGCGTCCCGTGCCCGCGATGGTCGCCAGTCCCCCAGGCATCATCGACCGTGTGCAGGTCGTCCGGGGACAGGAACGGTTCCAGGAGCGGATGCCCGCGATTCACGCCGCTGTCGAGCAGGCACACCACCGGTGCGTCGGGTAAGACGCGCTCGGTGCGGTCCGCCAGGTCACGGACCCAGGGCCCCTGATCGCGCGGCGCCAGGCCCATGAAGAACGAGGCGAGACGCTTGGCGCGGCGTAGCTCCGCCACGCAGTCGAGTAGCTCGACGGATGCGGTGAGCTGCTGGAGCGAGCCGCGAGCGAGGACGACGATGCGGTCGACGAACTCGATCGCGTCGTCGTCGACCTCGATGCCCTGGGCGACGGCGAGCGTGCGGAAGTCGGCCATCGCCGAGTTGGATCTCCTCAGCCACACCTCCCAGGCGATCCGCTGGTCCGCTGGCGGCAACGGGCCCTCGTCGGTCCACAGGGTCTCGACCACGGCGCGGCGGATCGCCGCCACCGGGGCTACCCAGCGCTCCCCCTCGGGCCGGTGAGCGCGCAGCTTGGTCTGGTAGTCCGTGAGTAGGCCTTCGAGGGCGGCCAACTGCCCATCGGGCACCAGCACTGCGGCGAGCGTGATCGACCCCTTCTCCCGAACCGAGAGCACCTCCATCCCGACCCGCTTCCGGTCCATGCTGCTGAGTGTGAGGGCGAACCCTGGTTCCGACTCGAACTCCAGGACCATGCCTCGGTCGGCGGGCACACCGACTGCCGCCCGCGCCCGCTTCACCGCGTCGTCTTGGGCGCGGATCGCGGCCAGGTCGTCCTTCAGCTTCGCGCCGTGTCCCACCGGATCCCGCGTGGGAAGGTTCGGAGGCGTGCCCCGCACCGGCCTCGCCCACGTGTACAACCGGGTCTCGGTTCGGCCCGCCGGCACCAGGATGTGAGGCAGCCCGTCGCGTCTCGGCACGCACCCTCCCCGCGATCAGAGACGCCGACCCCGGCGCCGATCGGACATCGCCGCGACAAGTCTGTCCGTCGTGATCGTGATCGAGTCGTCGAGGACGGCGTCCTTGGCTGCGGTGTCGCACGCGGCGGCCACGTCCGCGTAGGACAGATCGCGAGCGGCATCCTGCACTTGGGCCCAGTCGAGCGTCGTGCTGTCGAACGGGGCGAGCCGGTTCTTGACGGTTTCTACGGCCTGGTCGGGGCTCGGCACGGTGTACGAAACCACGACGTCGAACCGCCGGAACAGCGCCGAGTCCAGGGCCTGCGGGTGGTTGGTCGCGGCGATGATCAGGCTTTGCGAGTCGTCCTGCTCGAGGAACTGGAGGAACGAGTTCAACACCCGCCGGATCTCGCCCACGTCGTTCCCGGTCGCCCGCTCGGCGCCGATCGCGTCGAACTCGTCGAACAGGTAGACCCCACGGGTCTCCCGGAGGGCGTCGAACACGAGGCGCAGCTTCGCCGCTGTCTCGCCCATGAACCGGGTGATCAACGTGTGGAGGACGAGGACGTAGAGTGGGAGGCCGAGCTCTCCGGCCAATGCCGCCGCGGTCATCGTCTTCCCGGACCCGGGCGGCCCGACGAGGAGCAGTTTCCGGGCCGGCGTCAGTCCGTGCGCGAGGAGCTTGTCGGACAGCCGCTGCTCGCGGAGCACCCGCTGGAGCTGCTGCCGGATGTCGGGGTCCAGCACCATGTCGGTGACGCGGGTGTGAGGGACGGACACGGCCAGGAGACCGGCCAGCTCGCCCTTCGGCGACACGACCGCCACTGGGCGGCGCCCCGGACGCGGTGAGCGGCGCGCCTCCTCGACGAGCGCCTTGATCTCCTCGGCCGCCTTGCCGTGCCCCTGGCGAGCCGAGTGGGCCGCCACCTGGAGCGCGAGCGCCAGGAAGCGCTCGTCATCCCGGTCGAGGTGGCTCCGAATCAGGGCCTTGATGTGCTCGCTCGTCGCCACTGCTCGCTCCGGGCGGAGTATGTCACATCGCGATCACGGCGTGTCCACGCCGATCATCATCAGTCCACGAAATGGTCGTCGGATCGATCGAACCGCAAGGCCCCTTCCTGCCGGAGCGGAACTCTGGCAACCTCCAGCAGGCGAAGTCCGCGATGTCGCCGCCGCTCCAGCACCTAACGACCTGCCGGCCGAGGAATCCCGCCGATGGCGCTGACCCTGCCTCAACTCGAACGCCACCTGTTCGGCGCCGCCGACATCCTCCGCGGGAAGATGGATGCGTCGGAGTTCAAGGAATACATCTTCGGGTTGTTGTTCTTGAAGCGGTGCTTCGACGAGTTCGATGCCCGCCGCGAGAAGGTGATCGTCGACCAGCTCGCGAAGGGCCGGTCGAAGGACGAAGCCGAGAAGCGGGCGGAGTCTCCCGACTTCTACGCCGACACCTTCTTCGTGCCCGAGCGGGCCCGCTGGACGCACATCCGCGACAACCTGCACACGAACATCGGGGACGGGCTCAACAAGGCGCTGGCTGCGCTCGAGGAGGTCAACACCGCCCTCGAAGGCGTGGTGCACCACATCGACTTCAACAAGACCGTCGGGAAGTCGAAGATCCCCGATAAGCGGCTCCGGGAGCTGATCGATCACTTCTCGAAGTACCGCCTGCGGAACGACGACTTCGAGTTCCCCGACCTCCTCGGCGCCGCCTACGAGTACCTCATCGGCGAGTTCGCCGACTCCGCCGGGAAGAAGGGCGGCGAGTTCTACACGCCCCGGCCGGTGGTGCGGCTGATGGTCCGGATCGCTGCGCCCGCCGAGGGCTCCCGGGTCTACGACCCCTGTTCGGGCTCCGGCGGCATGCTGATCCTTTCCCACGAGCACGTCCAGGAGCACGGCGGGAACGCCCGGAACCTCGCCCTGTACGGCCAGGAGGACAACGGCGGCGTCTGGTCGATCTCGAAGATGAACATGATCCTGCACGGGATCAACGACGCGAAGCTCGAGAACGGCGACACCCTCGCCAACCCGCTCCACCGCGAGGGCGGCGAGCTGGTGCGGTTCGACCGGGTGATCACGAACCCGCCGTTCAGCCAGAACTACACGGCGGACGGCATCCCGTTCCGCGAGCGGTTCCGGTTCGGCTGGTGCCCGGAGAAGGGCAAGAAGGCCGACCTGATGTTCGTACAGCACATGGTCGCCGTCCTGCGGCCCGGCGGGATGGTGGTGACCGTGATGCCGCACGGAGTGCTGTTCCGCGGCGGCGCCGAGCGCGACATCCGGAAGGGGTTCATCGACGAGGATCTGCTCGACGCGGTGATCGGGCTGCCGCCGAACCTGTTCTACGGCACCGGCATCCCCGCCTGCATCCTCGTCCTCCGGGCGAAGGGAGCGAAGCCGGCCGACCGGAAGGGCAAGGTGCTGTTCGTCAACGCCGATGCGGAGTTCCGTGCAGGGCGGGCGCAGAACTACCTCGACCCCGAGCACGCCGAGAAGATCGTGCGGGCGTTCGAGGACTTCCGGGACATCGAGGGCTTCGCCAGCGTCGTGTCGAAGGAGACCCTGACCTCGAACGACAACGACTACAACCTGAACATCCGTCGGTACGCGGACAACGCCCCGCCGCCCGAGCCCCACGACGTCCGCGCCCACCTGGCGGGCGGCATCCCGAAGGCGGAGATCAGCGCGAAGGCGACGCTGTTCGAGCGACACGGGTTCGACGTCGGACACGTCCTGGTCGGGCGGGCGGACAGCGCGTACGAGGACTTCGCGCCGGGCATCGAGACCAGGGTGGACCTCCGGCGCCGCGTCGAGGCCGATGCCGGTATCGCCGAGAAGGAGGCCCAGCTCCGCGCGGCGTTCGATCGCTGGTGGGCAACGCACCAAGCGCGGGTCGTCGAGCTGCCCCGCGAGCAGAACCTGATGGTCGTGCGGCGCGATCTGATGACCTCGTTCGCCGCCGACCTCGTGCCCGTCGGGCTTCTCGATGAGTTCAAGGTGTCTGGCGCGGTCGCGGCCTGGTGGGGCGAGTCGGTGTTCGACCTCAAGGCGCTCGCCGCCCGGGATTTCCTCGGGGTCGTGGAGGGCTGGGTGGCGTCGATCACCAGCGCCCTCGAGGATGACAACGCAAAAGACGACCCGCTCGACCACAAGCTCGTGAAGCGGCTGATGCCGAGGTACCTCGACGAGATCGCGGCCGTCGAAGCCGATGTGGCCGACTTCGATGCGAAGATCAAGGCGGCGGAGGCGAGCCCCGAAGACGAGGACGCCGAGGTGGACGAGGAATCCGCCTTGTCGGACGACGAGCTGAAGGCGGCGAAGTCCGACCGGACCGCAGCGAAGAAGAAGCTGAAGAAGCTGAAGGCGGCGTTCGCCGAGCGGTTGGAGAAGGAGCGGTCAGCCCTCACCGTACCCAGGGCTCGGGACCTGGTGCTCGACCTGCTCGTCGCCGATCTGCTTCGGCAGGTCGACCAGCGTGTCAGCGCCCACCGCGATCGGGTCGTCGCGGCCATCGAGAACTGGTGGGACAAGTACCGGGTCACGCTTCGCACGCTGGAGCGGGACCGGGACGCGACGAAGACCCGCCTCGACGGGTTCCTGCGGGAGCTGGGCTATGCGTAGCGAGGCGTGGTCGGAAGTGCAGTTGGGCAGCCTTCTCCGCGAGAGGCCGAGGAATGGGTACTCCCCTGTCGAGTCGGCCACACCCACCGACACCCTGATGCTGGGTCTTGGGTGCCTGATGCCGGACGGATTCGTTCCCCGGCAACTCAAGTTCGCCCCCGCCGGGGATCCGACGGTGAAATCCGCCCTTCTCACGGACGGCGACGTGCTCGTGAGTCGGTCCAACACCCGCGATCTCGTCGGCCTCGCCGGCAGGTATCGGGATGTCGGACGGCCATGTTCCTATCCAGACCTGATGATGCGCCTTCGACCAACGGGTGCGTTGAATCCCCGCTTCCTCGAATTGGTGCTTCTGAACTCCAAAGCGCGGAGGTGGTTCCAGGCCAATGCGAGCGGTACATCCGGGAGCATGGTGAAAATCACGGCTGACGTGGTCTGCGCCACGCCGGTCCCCGTGGTTTCCCCTGTCGAACAAGCCCGCATCACCGAGGTGCTCGACACCGTCGACGACACCATCCGAGAGACCGAGCAGGTCATCGCCAAGCTCGAGCAGATCAAACGCGGCCTGCTCCAGGACCTCCTCACCCGCGGCATCGACGACAACGGCGAGATCCGCGACCCAGAGCAGCACCCCGAGCAGTTCAAGGACTCGGCAGTGGGGCGGATCCCGACCTCCTGGACGTCGAAGAGCCTTCGTGAGCTGGCGGAGGTTCGCAGCGGCATCGCCAAGAACGAGGGTGTGCCGGTCTCGAACCCGGTGGAGGTCGCATACCTTCGCGTGGCAAACGTTCAAGACGGGTACCTCGACCTCTCGGAGATGAAGACGCTCCGGATGACCCGCTCGGAGTTCCAGAACTACCGCGTGCTGCCCGGGGACGTCCTGATGAACGAGGGCGGCGACCGGGACAAGCTCGGACGCGGCGCCATCTGGCGGGGCGAGTTCGACCCGTGCGTCCACCAGAACCATGTCTTCGTAGTCCGGTGTGGCCCGGGGCTACGACCCGAGTTCTTGGACGCCTGGACCGGCGGCACGGTTGCCAAGCGCTACTTCATCGTGGCCGGAAAGCAGAGCACAAACCTTGCGTCCATCAACAAGACGTCGATCGGCCGACTGCCAGTCGCCGTTCCGCTGCTGGCAGAACAGGATCGGTCGATCGCTGCTCTCGATGTCGTTGCCGCGAAGCTGGCAAGTGAGACATCGGAGCTGAGGAAGTTCCGCCTTCTCAAGAAGGGCCTGATGGATGACCTGCTCACCGGGCGCGTCCGTGTCCCCGTGTCCCGATGAGCGGCGGCCCCGAGAAGGCGAAGGTCGAGGATCCATTCGTCGACCAGCTCGTCCGGATGGTCTCCCCGAGCGGCGCCGAGTGGCACCAGGTCACCGGCAGCCACGACCACCCGTCGGTGACCGGTCGCGAGAGCTTCCGCGACGTGGTGATGCTCCAGGAGCTGAAGGAGTCCCTCCGCCGCATCAACCTCGACGACCACGGCCGCGAATGGCTCGACGAAGGTCGGCTCGCCACCGCCGTGTCCGCCCTCCATATCCTCGGCACGGCCAAGCTGATGGAGGCGAACCAGGCCGCCCACGAGCTGCTCCTCACCGGCGCCACCGTCGAGGGCGTCGAAGGCTGGGACGGTGGCCGCACCCGCACGGTCCGGTTCATCGACTGGGAGCACCCGGAGCGGAACCGCTTCACGGCGGTCACCCAGTTCAAGGTCGAGGAGCCCGGTGGGCAGGCCCACGGGCACATCATCCCCGACATCGTCCTGTTCGTGAACGGCATCCCGCTCGTCGTGGTCGAGTGCAAGTCGCCGAACAAGTCGGAGCCTGTCGCAGAGGCGATCGACCAGATTCACCGCTACTCGAACCAGCGGAAGCGCGACGGCCGGGTCGAGCAGGACGAGGGCAACGAGCGGCTGTTCAGGTACAACGCCTTCGTCGTCGCCACGTCGTTCGACGAGGCCCGCGTCGCCACCATCGACGCCTCATCCGTGCACTACCTCGCCTGGAAGGACACCAGCCCCACGCCAATGGCGGAGGTCGCGGCCGCGCTCGGCCGGGATCGACTGTCGGCCCAGGAGATCCTGGTCGCGGGGATGTTGACGCCCGAGAACCTGCTCGATCTCGTCCGGCACTTCATCGTGTTCGAGGTCGAGGGCGGTCGGACGATCAAGAAGGTCGCCCGGTACCAGCAGTTCCGCGCCGTTCAGGCCGCCGTGGACCGGCTGCGCACTGGCGACACCCGGGCCCAGGACGGCGAGCACGACCGCCGTGGGGGCCTCATCTGGCACACCCAGGGCTCCGGGAAGAGCCTGTCCATGGTGTTCCTCGTCCGGAAGATGCGCTCCGACGCGCGGCTGCGGCGATTCAAGGTGGTCGTGGTCACCGACCGGAAGGACCTCCAGAGGCAGCTCTCCGATACGGCAGCCCTGTCGGGCGAGGTCGTCCAGATCGCTCGGAGCAGCGGCAGGCTCCGCGGGCTGCTCGAGGCGAAGGGACCGGCGCTGGTGTTCGCGACCATCCAGAAGTACCTGGAGCGCGACGAGGACGGCGTCGCCAAGGCCGCTATCGACGACGACCCCGCGTTCCCGGTGCTCAACGAGGACGAGTCCATCCTCGTCGTCGTGGACGAGGCCCACCGCTCCCACGGCTCGACGCTGCACGCGAACCTGCTCCGGGCGCTCCCGAACGCCGCCCGCATCGGCTTCACCGGCACGCCGATCATCATGGGGGCGAAGAAGAAGACCCACGAGATCTTCGGCGAGTTCATCGACCGGTACACGCTCCAGCAGTCCGAGGCCGACGGGAGCACGCTCCCCATCCTGTACGAGGGCCGGACCTCCGCTGGCGCCGTCGCCGACGGACGCGACCTCGACGAGGTGTTCGAGGACATGTTCCGCGACTGGTCGAAGGCGGAGCGGGAGGCGCTCCAGGCCAAGTACGCCACCAAGGGCAACGTGATGGAGGCGGAGCGCCTGATCCAGGCGAAGGCCCGGGACATGCTCCGGCACTACGTCGACAACATCCTGCCGAACGGCTTCAAGGGGCAGGTGGTGTCCGTGAGCCGCCGGGCGGCGGTCCGGTACCACCGGTACCTGGTGGCCGCCAGGGACGAGCTGGTGACCGACATCGAGCGCCTGCCGTCCTCGACGGCCTCCGCCACCGACGAGGAGGCGAGCCGCTTGCCGACGAAGACGCGCTTCCTCCTGCGGGCCCGGAAGCACCTCGAGCGCATCCAGGCGCTGGAATTCGCGGCGGTGTTCTCGTCGGCCCACAACGACCCGGGAGACTGGGCCGAGTGGTCCGACGAGGCGAAGGTCGCGAAGCGCATCGAGGAGTTCAAGAAGCCGTTCGAGCACCGCGATCCGGAGAAGAGGTCGAACCTCGCGTTCGTCATCGTGAAGTCGATGCTGATCACCGGCTGGGACGCCCCGATCGCCCAGGCGCAGTACATCGACCGGGGCATCCAGGAGGCCGAGCTACTCCAGGCCATCGCCCGCGTGAACCGCACCTACACCGGGAAGAAGGCAGGTATCGTCGTCGACTACTATGGGGTCGCTCGGCACCTGAAGACCGCCCTCGCGGCGTACTCCGTCGAGGACGTCCAGGGTGCGCTGAAGTCTCTCGCCGACGAGATCCCGACCCTGCGCGATCAGCACTACCGCGTTGTGGAGCTATTCACCGACCGTGACGCGGAGCTGTCCGACCCCGAAGCCTGCATCGAGCTGCTGGACGAGCGGCTCCGCGCCGAGTTCACCGTGAAGCTGAAGGCGTTCCTCGGCACCCTCGACACGGTGCTCCCGCGCCCGGAGGCGCTGCCCTACGTCGCCGACGCCCGTCGGCTCGGAGAGATCTCGCTCCGCGCCCGGAACCGCTACCGCGACGACACCCTCCGCCCCATGGGGAAGGACGTCGGCGAGAAGGTTCGGGAGCTGATCGACCAGCACGTCATCTCGCTCGGCATCGACCCGAAGATCCCGCCCATGTCGATGCTCGACGCCCGGTTCGACGCGCAGGTGAAGGCGGGCCGGTCGCCTCGGGCTCGGGCCTCCGAGATGGAGCACGCCCTCCGCTACCACATCCGGAAGCACCTCGACGAGGACCCCGAGCACTGGGAGAAGCTGTCGCAGCGGCTCGACGCGATCCTCACCGACCTGACGGAGAAGTGGGACGAGATCGAGAAGGCATTGATGCAGCTCGTCGAGGATGCGCGCGCCGGGCGACGGGAAGCCGTCCCGGGGCTGGACGCGGAGGTGCACGCCCCGTTCTTCGGCGTGTTGAAGCAGACGCTCGGCAAGGGGGTCGAACTCGACGAGGAGCAGTTGCGGCGGCTCGTAGCGGTGGTCGTCGAGCTGGTCGACCACGCCTGCCAGGAGATGCGGATCGTCGGCTTCTGGGGCAACGCCCACGCCCAGGACGTTCTCAGGAAGTGGGTCGTGCAGAAGCTCGACGACGCGAACGTCCTGCCCTACGAGAAGCTGCGGGAGGCCGCCGACCGCGTGATGGAGGTGGCGAAGGCGAACCACGGGAGGTTGAGCCGGTGACCGAGACGATCGCCATCGCCGAGCTCACGTTCCAGGTCATCCGGTCCAGCCGGAGGCAGACCGCCGAGATCTCGGTCGAGCGGGACGGGAGCCTGGTGGTTCGGGCCCCGACGACGGCGTCCGGCGACGCGTTGCAGCGGTTCGCGCACCAGCAACGAGGCTGGGTGTACGAAAAGCTCGCGAAGCGCGAGCTGCTGGTCGGGTCGCCGCCGAAGCGCGAGTTCGTCGTCGGCGAGAGCTTCTTGTACCTGGGCCGCGCCTACCGGCTCGCTCTGGTCGACGCGCAGGACGTGCCCCTAAAGCTCCGGGACGGCCGGTTCCAACTCCGCCGCAGCGATGTTTCCCGAGGTCGGGACGTCCTGGTGGCCTGGTACACGGCGCACGCCCAGGCCTGGCTTGAGGGCCGGGTCGAGTCGTGGTCCGAGCGGTTGGGGACACCGACGACCCGCCTGCGCGTCCGGGACCTGGGATACCGCTGGGGCTCGTGTGGGGCGGCCGGGCTGAACTTCCACTGGGCGACGATCACACTGCCCCCTGGCATCGTGGACTACGTCATCGTGCACGAGCTCGCCCACGTCGAGCATCCGCACCATGGGCAGGCATTCTGGGAGGCGGTGGGCCGGGCATTGCCCGACCACGAGGTACGGAAGCGGTGGCTCGCCGAGCGAGGGGCCCAACATGGCGTCTGATCTCCAAGAGCCGAGGAAGCGCGCATGAAGAAGTTCGCCGTCGACGTTCAGCCCGACTTCATCAAGGCGATGGCCTCGGTCACCGGCCGGCCGCTCACCGGCGTGCTCGAGCTGGTGTGGAATGCCTTCGACGCGGACGCCACCGAGGTGGCCGTTTCCTTCGAGGACAACAAGCTCGACGGCCTCACCAAGATCCGCGTGACGGACAACGGCACTGGGATCGACCCTGCGCATGTCGAGACTTACTTCGGCAGCCTCGGCGGCTCCTGGAAGCAGACCAAGCGCCGCACCGCAGCGAAACGGGTTCTCCATGGAAGCCACGGCAAGGGCCGGTTCAAGGCGTTCGGCCTGGGCGATCGGGTCGAATGGACGACGACGTTCGGCGACGAGCGGCTCCGGTACGGCATCGTGGGGCATGGGAGCGACATCAAGAACTTCGAGATGACGGACGCCATCCCGCTGCCTTCCGCCTCGACGGGGACGGAGGTGACGGTCGAGAACCTGGAGAGCGACTTCCCATCCCTTCGCGGCGGAGACGCTGTACAGAACGTTGCCGAGGCTGTGGCGGTCTACCTGGAGCTCTACCCGAATGTCGTGCTGCGGTACGACGGCAAGCTGGTTGACCCCAAGGCCGTGCAGGCTCACCGGGCTGTCTTCGGGATCGGGCCTGTCGAGACGCCCTCGGGGCCTCAGAAGGCCGAGCTGTTGGTCATCGAGTGGCGAACGTCGGCGACTCGGCGCCTGTACCTATGCGATGAGGATGGTTGCACGCTGAGCGACCTCCCGCCGGGAATCCATGCACCCGGACACAGCTTCACAGCCTACTTGAAGTCCGCCTACATCCGCGAGCTCGAGGCCGAGAACGTGCTCGCTGTGGGCGAGATGCACGAGGGCCTCGCACAGCTCCTCGATGCGGCAAAGAGGCGGCTGAAGCACCACATCGCCGAGCGGGACGCGACGAAGGCGGCCGAGACAATCAGGCGGTGGCAGGCCGAGAATGTCTACCCGTACGCGGGGACTCCGGCTTCGCCCGTGGAGGTCGCAGAGCGGCAGGTGTTCGACGTGGTAGCGCTGAACATCGACGAGCGCCTGCCTGACTTCAGCGAGCGGGACATCCGAGGCCGGCAGCTCACCTTCCGCCTGGTGCGACAGGCCCTCGAGGAGAGTCCCGAGGCCTTGGCGAAGATCCTCACCGAGGTGCTCGACCTCCCCGTCCGGAAGCGAGAGGAGTTCGCCGCTCTCCTCCAGCGCACCTCCCTGTCGGCCATCATCAACGCCTCCAAGGTGGTGGCTGATCGCCTCGACTTCATCGGCGCGCTGAACAAGTTGGTGTTCGACCCACAGCTTGCGAACGTGCTCCAAGAACGGACCCAGCTCCACCGAATTCTGGCGAGCGAAACCTGGGTGTTCGGCGAGGAGTACAACCTGATGGTGGACGACAAGGGGCTCACCGAGGTCCTGCGGCTGGTGCTGGAGCGGGAGGCACCGGAGGTCACCCTCGACTCGCCCGTGCGGACCCACACCGGAGGTGCCGGCATCGTCGACCTGATGTTCGGCCGGGCGAAGAAGCACTGGGGCGCAACCGGCCGGGAGTACCTGGTCGTCGAGCTGAAGAGGCCGACGGTTAAGATCGACAACAAGGCCCTCCAGCAGTGCTGGAAGTACGCCGACGCGCTGGTAAACCACCCGAAGTTCGCGTCAACGAATACCCGGTGGGACTTCTGGGCCTTGTCCGTCGAACTCGACGACTTCGCCATGAAGGCGACGCACCAGAAGAACCGCCCGCCCGGCCTGTACATGGACGACCCCGAAGGTCGGTACCGCATCTGGGCGATGGACTGGGGCACCGTGATTCGGGAGGCAGAGTCCCGGCACCAGTTCTTCAAGGAGCAGCTTGAGATCGAGGTACAGGACGACGACGCGGTGAAGTACCTTCGCGAAACCTACAACGAATACCTGTCTGCTGAGCCGCCCGTAGACGATCCCGCGGTCGGTGGCGTCGTCGCCGCAGCAGCAGAGGCGGATCTTGATGGCCGGGATCGTTCCAGTCGA
>JBEBJW010000089.1:0-11859 GCA_040079715.1 Myxococcota bacterium
CCGCACGCACAGCCCCTCCCGCACCACGTAGATGCCGCCCACCAGCGCGGGCAGCGGGAGGCAACGTCCGGCGGAACCTCTGCAGGACCCATGACCGCCCGGACCCAGCACCGCGCCCGCGTCCGAAGAGGTGTCGGACGTTGCCGGACGCGGACCGCGCGGTATCCCGTCCCCCGTGGTGCGGGAGGGGGCCGCCACAGCGTCCACCCCGTCCTGCGGCAGCGCGATCGCACCGCCCCCGCCGTCCACCCAATCCTGCGGCAGCAGAAGCCGCGTTCGTCGCACCTTGTCCCGTCGTCCACCCAACCCTGCGGAAGCACCGTCCGCGTCCGCGTCCGCGTCGAGGTCAGTGCAGCGCCGCCCGCCGGTGCCGCGGGACCCACGACTCCAACCGCGCCAGCTCCTCCGCCAGGATCCCGACGTTCGCCACGAACACCTCCGCGTCCTGGCGGCTGTGCTGGACCGAGAGCGTCCACTGCTCGCTCTTGCCCCACGGCGGGAGCAGCACCCCATGCTCGTGTTGGACCAGCCAGTGGAGATGGCTGAACACCGGCTCCACCTTCAGGAAGTCCCGGTAGTTCCGAAGCTTGGAGCCGTGGAACACGAGGCAGCCCTTCGCGCCGAGCTGCAGCCCGTACGCCGGCACCCCCGCCGCGGTCAACGCCGCCAGCGCGCCGTCGATCATCCGCCGCCCGAGCCGCTCCATCCGGTCGTACGCGGCCGGCACCAACACCTCGTCGAGGGTCGCGCGCGCCGCGGCCATCGTCAGCGGGTTGCCGTTGAACGTGCCGACCTGCGCGTACTTGCCCCGGGTGATCGCCGACATCACCTCGGTGGTCCCGCCGATCGCGCCGCACGGCAGGCCGCCCCCGAGCGCCTTCGCCAGGCACACCAGGTCCGGCACGACCCCGGTGAGCCCGGTCGCCCCGCCCGGGTGGACGGTGAGGCCGGTCTTGACCTCGTCGAATGCCAACAGGACGCCGTGCTGGCGGGTCAACGCCCGCACCGCCTCGAGGTACCCGGGATCCGGCACGATCAGCCCGACGTTGGTCATCATCGGCTCGAGGATCACCCCGGCGATCTGGCCGCGATGCTCGTCGAGCACCCGCTCGAGCGCGGCGACATCGTTGAACGGCACCACCGACACCAGATCCGCCATCGCCTGCGGGATCCCGGTGCCCGCCACCACCGACGCCGGCCGGGACAGCGGGCCGATCTCCCGCCGATCGCCCTGGACGCTGACCATGACCGCGTCGTGGTGGCCGTGGTACGTCCCCTCGATCTTCACCAGGCGATCCCGCCCGGTGACGCTGCGCATCAGGTGCACCGCGTCCATCGTGGCTTCGGTCCCGGAGTTGCAGAACCGCCACTGGGGTAGCCCGAACCGCGCCGCGAGCCGCTCGGCGACCACGATCGCGTCCTCGGTCGGCTGGGCGAAGTGCGTCCCGAGCGACGCCCGCCGCTCGATCGCCTCGACCACCGCCGGGTGCGCGTGGCCGACGATCATCGTGCCGTACCCGGCGTGCAGGTCGACGTACGCGTGGCCGTCGACGTCCACGACCCTGGATCCGCGACCGTGCGACATCCACAGGGTTGCGGGCCGGGTGATCATCCAGCTCGACGTTGCGCCTCCGGCCAGCACCTTCGACGCCCGCCGGTGGAGGTCGGCGGATCGGGACTGGCGCGCGAGGTACCGCGCCTCCAGGCTGTCGACGAGCTCGTCGATCGTCGGGCGGACGGCCCGATCGGTTGCCGCGGACATGCACGGACTCCCACGTGAGCCGGCCCGGATGGCCGGTTCGGGTGATCGGAGGGCGCGCCCGCGTCCTCGTCGATCGGGTAACCCAGTTCTCCAAACCGGCATCCACGACCGAACGTGGGATCCGCGCCGGTCGAGCCGGTTCGGGGTCAGCCGACGGCGGGCCGGTCGGGATCTCCGAGCCCGAGCGGCAACGGCGCCGATCCGAACAGCCGACGGACACGTTCGAGGGACGCCACCCGATCCGCCGGGTCGTGGACGATCGTGGCGATCATCAGCTCGTCCACCCCGGTCTGGCCGAGCAGCTCAGCCAGCCGACGCCGAACCGTGTCCGGACCGCCGACCGCCTGGTCCGCCCGGCGCGATTCGACGAACGCGCGCTCCGCCGGCGACCACGGGTATGCCGCGGCCTCGGCGACCGTCGGGATCCGCCCCGGACGTCCGGACCGGAGTCGGAGGAACGACAGCGCGGTCGGGCCGGAGAGGGCCATCGCGTGGTCGTCGTCTTCGCCGCAGATCACCTGGACCGCGATCAGCGCGTACGGACGATCCAGGTGGGCCGACGGCCGGAAGCACGACCGGTACAGCGCGAGCGCCGGCAGGGTGTTCTCGGCGCTGAAGTGGTGGGCGAACGCGAACGGCATCCCGAGGTGGCCGGCGACCTGCGCGCTGTAGCCGGACGAGCCGAGCAGCCAGATCGGCGGACCGACGCCGTCGCCCGGCACCGCGGCGATCCGCGCGAACGGGTGGCTCGGGGTGAACCCGTCGGTCAGGAACGCCAGCAGCTCGCCGAGCTGGCGCGGGAAGTCGTCCTGCGACAGCGGATCGGTGGTCCGCCGGAGCGCGGCGGCGGTGGCCTGGTCGGTGCCGGGGGCGCGCCCGATCCCGAGATCGATCCGCCCCGGGTACAGCGCCGACAGCGTACCGAACTGCTCGGCCACCACCAGCGGCGGGTGGTTCGGCAGCATCACCCCGCCGGATCCGACCCGGATCCGGGAGGTGGCGGCGCCGACCGCGGAGATCAACACCGCCGGGGCCGAGCTCGCGATCCCGGGCATGTTGTGGTGCTCGGCGAGCCAGAACCGCGTGAACCCGAGCTCCTCGGCCCGGCGGGCGTACGCGAGCGTGTCCCGGACCGCGCGGGTCGCGTCCGACCCCTCGCCGATCGTCGCGAGATCGAGCACCGACAGCGGCAGCGGCGCGAGCTCCACCAGGACCCCCTCGATCGAGCGTGTAACGTCGATCGACCCGGTGAGATCGGGTAAGGGGTCGCGGGAGGGCGGGTGGCCGACGAGCGGATGGATACGTTCATGCGGGCGTTCACCCGCGCGGTGGACTCTGGCAAGCTGGCGAAGGCCACCACGATGCTGCGCGCCGACCGGTTCCAGTTGTACGCAGACCTCGACGGTGACGCGCTGATCGGCGTGGTCAAGAGCCAGAACGATCCGGGTCTGGTGTACTCGTGTCGGCTGACCAAGGACGGCGACTTCGCGTGCTGCACCCAGAACCTGAACGCGTGCGGCGGCCTGCGCGGGTCGCTGTGCAAGCACCTGCTGGTGCTGGTGGTCGGGCTGGTCAAGGCGGGCACCCTCGACGCCGACACCGCCCTCGCGTGGGCCCGCGCCAGCAAGAGCAAGCGGCCGGTGCTCGACAAGGACCGGATGAGCACCACGTTCGTCAAGCACAAGGGCGCCGAGGCGGGCGAGGTCGACTGGCGGCCGACCGAGACCCTGCCCGAAGACTTCTACGCGTACTGACCGCCGACCGACCCGATGATCGACGACCGCCGCGAGATCTGCGACACGATCGAGGCCCTCCGCAAGGAGCTCGACGACCTCGTGGTCCGCGGCCTGCGGACCGCCGGCCCGCAGGACCTGGCCGCCCTCGACGCGATGACGGCCGAGCTCCGGCGGGTCGGGGCGAGCCACCTGACCGACCGGCTCGATCGGCTGTTGGCGGCGATCCGCGCCGACGATCGCGGGGCGGCCGGGGCGCTGCTCGGGGTCCAGGCGACCCTCCGGGTGTTCGAGCGGGTGCTGACCCTCGACACGGTCGCGGGGCTGCTCGACCAGCTCGCCGGCGACGACGGGGACGACGGGGACGACCCCGACAGCGACGATCCCGACCGCGACCACGACGAGGGGGAGGAGCCGTGACCGACGCCGAAGGGGCGGCGATGGTCGGCGTGCTGGACGATCTCGGCGCGGCGGTCGAGGACCTCGTGCGGACCGGCCTGACCACCGCGTCGAAGGCGACCCTCGACCGGCTCGAGGTGTCGTTCCGGGAGGCGAGCCGGCTGAAGCTCGGGCGGTTGGCGGCGTCGCTCCGGTTCGTCAACGAAGAGATCGGACGTCACCTCCACCAGAGCCCGGAGTTCTCGGCCGCGCGGCTGTCGCTGTTCCTCGACCGCTCGTGGGTGCTCGCCCGCGGCCTGGCCCACGCGATCCGCCAGCGGGACACGGCGTCGATCGACCGGCTGACCTGGTCCAGCGCGCCGACCCCGGTGGCGGAGCTCGTCACGGTGACCCTCGGCGTGCGCAAGCGGGTCACCCAGACCACCGGGAGCTTCGACTTCTACCTGCGGTCGGTGGCCGACGGCGCGCCGTACGTGTGGTCGTTCGTGTACCCCCGCAAGGACCTCACCGTCCCGGCCGAGGCGTGGTTCCACCTGCCGCAGAAGCCGACCGGGATGTACCCGAAGCTGCTCGCCGAGCCGGGCACCGTGGTGTTCCGCGACCTGGCCGTCGCCGGCGACCGGATCGTGCTCGGCCCGCCGTCGAAGGTCGAGAAGGGGCCGCCGTTCACCGACTGGGCCCGGTTCGGCCGGTGGGATGTCCGCGCGACCGCCCGGCGCCTCCGTGACCACCGTCCGGGACCGCTGGACCTCGAGATCGAGCTCGACGACGAGATCGTGCTCGCCGACTGGACGCTCGGGACGCCGGTCGATCGGGGCCGCCCGGGCACGCTGTCGCTCCCGCTCACCGCGGTCACCCCCGGCGGGGCGATCGAGCTCGACGCGATCGCGTCGACCAACGAGGGCGGCAAGGAGCTCCGGTCCGCGCTCGACGCGCTCCGATCCGCGCCGTCGCGGCCTCCGCTGTTCGGAGTGGTCCACGTCGACCTGTGCCGGCTCGTGTTCCAGCCGCTGTCGGCGCTCGAGCCCCGCGGGCCGCGCCACCTGATGCTGTCGACCGAGAAGATCGACACGAAGCAGCTGCTGAAGACGATGACGTTCTGACGGGGTAGGAGGGGCGATCCCGGAGCACCCGCCGATGTCCGACCCCGCGACCGACGACCAGCTGCGCCAGCCCGCCGAGATCCGGTACGCGGCCGAGCTCGACGCGCTGCGCCAGAACGACGGAGACGACAAGCCGAGCGCGTGGCACCTGTCGCCGCGGTCGGTCCTCGCGTACGTCGTGGGCACGCCGAAGCCGCTCAAGGCCACGATCGGCAAGAAGAAGGTCGACGTGCCGATCACCCGGAAGTTCTTCGGCGACGACGGCCTGGTCGAGCGGGCGATCGTGACCCTCGCGTCCGAGCGCGCCCTGCTGCTGGTCGGCGAGCCCGGCACCGGCAAGAGCTGGCTGTCCGAACACCTCGCCGCCGCGATCAGCGGGAACTCGACCCTGACGATCCAGGGCACCGCCGGCACCACCGAGGACCAGATCAAGTACGCGTGGAACATCGCGCGGGTGATCGCCGAGGGTCCCACGCCGACCAACCTGATCCCGTCGCCGACGATGGTGGCGATGCGGGCCGGCGCGCTGCTCCGGTTCGAGGAGATCACCCGGTGCGTGCCCGACGTTCAGGACAGCCTGGTCTCGATCCTGTCCGACAAGGCGATCGCGATCCCCGAGCTGCCCGACGCGAACCTCGTGTGGGCCAAGCCCGGGTTCAACGTGATCGCCACCGCCAACACCCGCGATCAGGGTGTCAACGAGCTGTCGGCGGCGCTGAAGCGGCGGTTCAACTACGTGTACCTGCCGGTGGTCGGCGACGTGAAGACCGAGATCGCGATCGTCCGGGAGCGGAGCCGCGACCTGATGGAGCGGTACAAGATCCCCGCCCGGATCGAGGAGCCGGTGCTGGCGCTGCTCGCGACCGTGTTCCGCGAGATCCGCGACGGTCGGACGTCCGACGGAGTCCAGATCCAGAAGCCGTCGACCACCCTGTCGACCGCCGAGGCGATCGGGGTCGCGCTCGACGCGGCGATCACCGCCCGGTTCTTCGGCGACGGCACCGTCGGCGCGGAGCACGTGGCGAAGAACCTGATCGGGTCGATCGTGAAGGAGGACCGCAAGGATCTCGCGGTGCTGGAGGAGTACCTCGGGATCGTGGCGAAGAAGCGGGCCACGACCGACCCGCTGTGGAAGACGTTCCACGCCGCCGCGTCGCGCGCCGTCCGCGAGGGCTGACGATGTCCGGGTGGGACGCCGCGAAGGACCGGGCGGACGCGGTGCTCGACGAGCCGCTGCACTGGTTTCCGGTCCGGCATCACTCGCCGAACACCGCCCGGCACCTCCGGGCCACGTTGGTTCAGCGCCGGCCGAAGATCGTGTTCATCGAGGGTCCGGCGGACGCGACGGATCTCGTCCCGTACGTGATCCACGCGAAGACCAAGCCGCCGGTGGCGATCTACTCGTCGTACCGGGACGACGACAACGTCCTCGGGCTGGCCGGCGTGGCCTCCCCGAGCGCCGACATCGCGCCTCGGTTCTCGTCCTGGTATCCGTTGTTGGCGTATTCTCCCGAGTACGTGGCGATGGCGACCGCGCGCGACCTCGAGGCCGACGTGGTGTTCGTCGATCTGCCGCACTACGGGACGCTGACCCCCGCCGGCGGGACCGAGCCGCCGCCGGACGCGGGCGACGAGGCGACGATCACCACCTCGTCGTTTTACCGGGAGCTCGCCGCCGCCGCCGGGTATCGGTCGTTCGACGAGGCGTGGGACGCCCTGTTCGAGGTGGGCGGGCGCCACCCGCCGACCTCCGAGGGCACCGCGGCGTTCCGGCGGGACCTCGCGTACTTCTGCGCGGCGTCCCGGCTGACGGCGGACCCGGTGCGGATCGCGACCGACGGCACCCTCCCGCGCGAGCGCCACATGTGGACCGCGATCCGGACCGAGCTCGATCGGCGCGGGCTGCGGCACGAGGACGCCGTCGTCGTTTGCGGCGGGTTCCACCTGTTCCTCGACCGGGACGATCCGACGCCGCCCCCGGCCTTGCCGCGCGGGACCGTGTACAACACCGTCGCCCCGTTCAGCTACTTCCGGACCAGCGAGCGATCGGGGTACGGGGCCGGGAACCGCGCTCCTCGGTACTACCAGACCCTGTGGGAGGCGTTCGCCGCCGGCGACGGCCCGGACGAGGCGATGGTGTCGCACGTGTGCGCGGTGCTGGCGGCCGGGCGGAAGGTCGGCGAGCCCCTGTCGTCGGCGGACGCGGTGTCGATCGCCCACACGGCCCGGATGCTCGCGGCGCTGCGGGGGCGCTCGCTCCCGGCGCTCGACGACCTCGGCGACGCGGTGGTGACGTGCTGCTGCAAGGGGGACCCGCGCGAGGACGGCCGCCAGCTGCTGGAGGCGCTGGCCCAAGCCTCGGTCGGCACCGCGGTCGGGCGGGTCACCCCCGAGCTCGGGCGGCTGCCGCTGGTCCACGACTTCTACGCGCAGCTCGACGCGCTCGACCTCGGCGAGGTGGTCGACGGGGACCGGAGGATGCGGATCGAGCTCGATCGTCGCGACGCGCTCGGGGCCCGCCGGTCGGCGTTCTTGCATCGGTTGGTGCAGCTCGGTGTCCCGTTGGCGTCGCTCGACGGCCGGCCGGCCTCGTCCGGGACGGTGTTCAAGGAGAGCTGGCGCGCGGCGTGGTCCCCGAAGCTCGAGCAGGCGCTGATCGAGCGGAACCTGTACGGTGACACGGTGGAGGCGGCCGCCGCGGCGATGCTCGAGGAGGAGATCGCGACCGAGCCGCACAGCGCCGGAGCGGTCACCGGTCGGTGGCGGCGGGCCGTGGACCTCGATCTGCCGGCGGTGGCGATCCGGATGGAGGACAGCTGCGGGGCGGCGATCGACGTCGACCGACGGCTGGCGTCGCTCGGGCGGGCGCTGGTCGATCTCGCGGTGCTCGAGCGGCACGCCACCTACCGCGGGCTCCGGCGCGACATCTTGAACGACCTCGCGGTCCGGTGCTTCGGCCGCGCGTGCTTCGCGATCCCGGAGTCGGCGTCGGTCCCGGACGAGGACCAGCCGGAGGTGATCGCGGCGCTGGCGGCCTTGGCGGAGGCGCTGCTCCAGTCGGACGGCGCGCTCGACCGGACGCTGTACGTCACCCACGTCGAGGCGGCGGCGAAGGTCACCACGGTCCCCACGATGCGCGGGGTGTTCGTCGGGGTGCTCGCCGAGATCCGGCACCTGTCGCCGGAGGGCCTGGCGGCGGAGATCGCGGCGTACGCGCAGGCCCGCCCGGAGGTGTTGATCGAGGCGGGCGCGTTCCTCGACGGGGTGCTGGCGGTGTCGCGGACGTCGGTGATGCTCGGCGGCGACGCGCTGGTGGCCGCGATCGACGACCTGCTCGCCGCCGCCCCGTGGGAGGCGTTCGTGACGATGTTGCCGCGGCTGCGCCACGCGTTCGAGCGCCTGCACCGCCGCCAGCGGGCCGCGCTGGCCGATCGGGTCGCGGCGCGCCTCGGGCTGCGCGACGGCGACGCCCTGACCGTGCTGCCGACGTCGGTCGGGGCCGCGGTCGCGCTGGCGGCCCTCGACGCGAAGGTGGCCGAGATCCTGCGGGAGTGGCCGTTCTGATGAGCGATCGGACGAACCGGTGGCGGCTGGTGCTCGGGCGGTCCGCCGAGGAGAACGGGATCACCCTCGACGGGAGCGTCGAGGCCGAGCGGCTCGAGGACGTGCTCGGGTACGTGTACGACGACCAGGACGGCGGCGGGGGGAGCGAGGCGTCGACCCTGACGGTCCCGCGGTGGCTCGACACCGTGACCGACCTGTTCCCCCGCCAGGCGAAGGAGATCCTCGAGCGCGAGCTGATCCACCGGCGCGGGATCGACAAGCTGCTCGAGGAGCCCGATCTGCTCGACAAGATCGAGCCGAACGTCGAGATCGTCAAGACCCTGCTGACCCACAAGAACCTGTTGACCCCGGCGACCCGCGGGTTGGCACGCAAGATCATCGACCAGGTGGTGTCGGAGCTGAAGGAGAGGCTCCAGATCCAGGTCGAACAGGCGATCACCGGCGCGATCCGCCGCGATCGGCACGCGCCCCGCCGGGTGTTCAGGAACCTCGACCTCAAGACCACCCTCCGCCGGAACCTGCGGAACTGGGACGCCGATCGGGAGCTGCTGCTGGTCGATCGGGCGTACTTCTTCGCCGCCGAGCGGACCAAGCGCCCGTGGCACGTGATCGTCAACGTCGACCAGTCGGGATCGATGCTGGAGTCGGCGATCTTCTCGGCGGTGATGGCGTCGATCTTCGCCGAGCTGCCGTCGGTGCGGACGTCGCTCGTGCTGTTCGACACCCAGGTGGTGGACCTGTCGCACCTGGTGGGGTCGCCGGTCGACGTGCTGCTCGGGATCCAGCTCGGGGGCGGCACGGACATCACCCGGTCGCTCGAGTACTGCGCGCAGCTCGTCCGCGAACCGCGGCGGACGATCGTCGTCACGATCACCGACTTCGTCGAGGGCCGGCCGGTGGAGGACCTCGTGCGCCAGGTCCGCCGGATGTCCGAGTCCGGGGTGCGGATGGTCGGGCTCGGGGCGCTCGGGTACGACGCCCGGCCGCAATACGACCGGGGCACCGCCCGCAAGTGCCGGAAGGTCGGGATGGATGTCCTGGTGTGCACCCCCGAGCGGCTCGCGGAGGCCATGGCAGCGATCATCCGGCGGTAGACATACGTCGGGGCCGGAGGGACCTCGATGGCACGGTTCGACGCACGGGTCGGCAACAGCAGCGTCGGCACCGCGTACGGGGCGGCGAGCAGCCTGGCGGTGGTGCTGGTGTGGGTGTACTATTCGGCCGTGATCGTGATGTTCGGCGCCGAGTTCACCCAGGTCTGGACCAAGCGGTTCGGCTCGGGGCTCCAGCCCGCGCCCGGGGCCGCGATCGTCGACCGATCCGAGCGGGTCGTCCAGGGGGCGAAGCCGGCCCGATGAGCGCGCACCGGCTGTTCGCGGATAGGTGCGCCCGATGATCGACGATCGCTCGGTGCTGGCCGACGTGCTCGACGCGATGCCGGACAGCCTCGCGGTGTACGAGCTCGACGGGCGGGTGGTGTATGCCAACCCCGCGACCGAGCGGACGTTCGGTCGGACCCTGGCGGAGCTGGCCGGGCATCGGCTGTTCGAGCTGTTCCCGGACGCGGTCGGCAACCCGTTCCACGCCGCGTTCCTCCGGGTGGCGGCGGGCGGGCCGGAAGAGTCGTTCGACCACTACTATCCGCCGTTCGGGCGATGGTTCGCGAACCGGATCCGGCGGGTGGGGGATCGGATCCATGTGCAGGCGCGCGACGCGACCGAGGACATCCGGCGACGTCGGCGGCTGGAGGCGCTCGAGCGGGTGTCCGAGGTGCTCGCGAGCGCCGACGACCTCGAGCCGGACGTGGCCACCGACGCGATCGCCGCCGGGCTCGCGCACCTGCTGGACGCCGACTGCTCGATCGCGCTGTTGACCGACGACGCCACGGCGCTGGAGCTCGCCGCGACCACCCACCGGCTGGTCCGAGGCGAGGAGATTCGGTGGCCGGCCGACGACGGGATGCCCGGGGAGGCCCTCCGGACCCACCAGACGGTGCTCGCCGAGCCGGCCGCGTTGGCAGCGATGCGCGACCGGCTCCCGCCGTCGATCCGGTCGCTGGTCGACCGGGAGCCACCGGGGTCGCTGCTGGTCGCGCCGCTGCTCGACGCGGAGGGGCCGATCGGGGTGGTGATCGCGACCCGCGGGATCGACGCGCGGCCGCTCACGGCGGAGGATCGCGCGCTGGTCGGCGAGATCACCGGGATGGTCGGGCTGCACCTGGCGCTGGCCCGCCGGCGGTCGGAGGCGACCTCGCTCCGGCACCGGCTGTCGGCGTTGACCGATTCGAACCCGGCGCTGGTGTCGTTCGTCGGCGTCGACACCCGATACCAGTACGTCAACGCGACCTACGAGCGGTGGTTCGGCCTGCCGCGCCAGGCGATGATCGGTCAGACGATGGAGGCGCTCGTCGGTCCGGAGGCGTGGACGACGATCGAGGGGCATCTCCGGCAGGCGCTCGGCGGCGTCGGCGCGCGGTTCCGGGCGTTCCTGACCTACCCGTCCGGCGGTCGGCACGTCGACGTTCAATACCTGCCGGTCCACGGGGCCGACGGATCGGTCGACGGCGTCGCGGTGCTGGTGTTCGACATCTCGGCCGAGGTCGCGCTGGCGGAGGCCGAGCGGCACCGGCGGGCAGAGGAGCGCCGGGCGACCCAGCGGCTCGAGAGCCTGCTCGCGGTCACCGGCCGGCTGGCGGGCGCCGCGGACGCGGACGAGATCGCGCGGGTGGTGGTGGACGAGGGGGTCGACGCGCTCGACGCGACCCTCGCCGGGCTGTGGCTCGTGTCGTCCGACCGGACCCGGCTCGAGCTCGTGCGCGAGCGCGGGTTCGCCCCGTCCGACACCGCAGCGTTCCGGTCGGTCGGGCTGACGGGGGTCGACAGCCCGCTGTTCGACTGCGTATCGACCGGGCGGCCGGTGTGGATCGAGTCGAGGGGCGGCTACGCGACCCGGTACCCCCGCCTCGAGGCGCTCCACCGGCCGGACCCACCGACCCCGCTCGCGTTCGCGGTCCTGCCGCTGGTGATCGAGGGGGTCAGCGTCGGGTGCGTCAACTTCACGGTCCACGACGAGCAGCGGCTGACCCCGGACGAGCGGACGTACCTCGAGGTGCTCGCGTCGCACGCGGCCGAGGCGGTTCGGCGGGCGCGGCTGTACGCCGAGGTCCGCGACGCGAGCGAGGCGCGCGAGGCGCTGATCGGCGCGTCGCCGGCGGCGATCGTGGTGCTCGACGAGGGCGGGGTGGTCCGGACCTGGAACCCCGCAGCCGAGCGGATCTTCGCCCGACCGGCGTGGGCCG
>JBEBJW010000090.1:0-11735 GCA_040079715.1 Myxococcota bacterium
CCCCCGTCATCGCCACCCGACCCCATCGGATCCGCATCGGAACCTCCGTGTCGAGGGCCAATGCACCGGTCGTGCCAGTGGATTCATCAGGTTGCACCGAGGGTGGCGCCCCCGCTTCGACAGGCTGTCGCCGCGATCGATCCGGTGACCGTTCGCGACGACAACCGGTCGGTCACTTCACGGGCGGGGCCGCCGACTCCGCGAGGTTCGTCGCCAGCCGATCGAGCGCGAGCTGCGCCAGGGCGAGCTCCGACGACGGTTTGCACCCGGCGAGCGCGAGGGCCGAGCGGACGTCCTCCACCCGATCGAGCGCGTCGGCGAACATCCCGGTCACCACTTTCTCGGCGGCCTCGTCGAGCAGCACCGTGACGCTGCCGTCGACGCACCCGGCCGCGTCGACGACCGTCCGGCTCCAGCTCGGATCCATCCCGTCCGCGACCTTGTCGCCGTCGGTGTCGAACTGCTTCACGTCGGTCCCGAGCGGCTCCTCGAGCCAGTCGGGCAGCGCGTCGTCGTCGAGGTCCTCGTACAGCCACTCGTCGACGCAGCTCGACACCGGCTTGTCGCGGCTGTGGTCCCACACGAGCGGATCGGTGCCGGCGTCGAGCTCGGCCCCGTCGGTCCACCCGTCGCCGTCGATGTCGGGCTCGCGGGGATCCAGGCCGTACCAGACCTCGACCCCGTCCGGGGCGCAGTCGTCGTCGGTGTCGGGGTCGAGCGGATCGGTGCTGTAGTTCCAGACCTCGTACAGGTCGCCGAGCCCGTCGCCGTCGGTGTCGAACCGGGTCGGATCGGTGCCGAGGATCACCTCGGTGTCGTCCCACAGGCCGTCGTCGTCGGTGTCTTCGTCCGTGTCCGACGTGTGGTGGAACGCCTCGGCGCAGGCGGACAGGTAGTCGGCGTCCTGGTTGGTCTCGTCGATCGTCACCCGGTACGTCACGTCGACGTCGCCGCTGGTCGTCACGAACGTGCCGGGTCCGGCGCTCGGATCGATCGTCAGCGTGGTCCCGGGGAGCACCCGGTCGGTCTCGTCGAGCCGGCCGGCGCCGCCGCCGATCCCGGTCCGGATGTCCTGCCAGCCCCACACCGTCGCGAGTACGATGTCGGTCGGGTCCACGCACAGCGACAGCGCACGCCCGGCCACCGTCGTCGCGCCCTGGGTCGCGGCCGACTGCCCGAAGTCCCCGGTGTACGACGCGGCGACGAACGTGGTCCCGAGCACGTCGGCGGTCGGATACTCCCAGCTCGACAGGTGCGTGTCGAGGTCGTCGATCGTCACCGTCAGCTCGACCGCGCCCGGCGTCGCCGGCGCGCACGAGGTCGCCGCCGGGTGGGGCGGGGTCGACGGGTCGGCCCACAGGGTCATCAGCTCGCTCGCCGCGGCGTACCCGAACGTCGAGCCCGCGGTGAGGTTGAGCAGGCGGCACCACTCGGCCTCGGTCTGCCAGCCCGCCATCGTCACCGCCTCGCCGTACAGCGGCCGGCCCGGATCGTCCTTGTTCATGCACACCGCGGTCGGGTACCCGTCGAGGCACGGGTCGTCGTCGTCGCCCTGGCCGTTCGTCCCGTGGACCATCCGCCGGGTCCGCGGGCCGTCGCCGTACTGGTCGTCGATCAGCCCGTCGCGCACGTCGAGGCACTCCCCGCTCGCCCCCCATGCGGACGTGAGCACCCGGTAGGTGTCCCAGCCGGACACCGTCAACGTCGGGATCGGCGAGTACGGGTCCTGCGCCGGGACGAACCCGGCGGGGAGGCCGCCCGGCGGCACGGTCCCGACCACGATGTCGTCCCGGACCCACGACAGCGGCTCGAGCCCGCGGAACGGGCCGGTGCCCCCGTCGATCAGGTTGACCGGGTCGACGTACGCCCACGGGCCCTGGCGCTCCTCGAGCAGCTCGACCCAGTTCGAGTGGGAGTAGAAGTCCTGGATCGGGTGGAGCAGGCGGCCGAACGCGCGGGCGGACGCGAACACGTCCGGATCGGTCGGATCGAGGAACGCGATCGCCGCGTCGTACTCCTCGTGGATGTACCCCGACATCTCCGGCAGCATGCAGTACATCGCGTGCCGCCGCTGGTCGGCGTCGGCGTCGCTCCACGGCCGGTCCTGGTGTTCGTGCTGGAGCCGGATCTGGGTGTACACGCCGCCGCGCAGAAAGTCGATCGTCGCAGTGGCGCTGTTGTGGCCCTCGTCCGAGTCGTTGGTGAACGCCCACGCCGTCCGCCCGGCCGCCAGCGCCAACCGCCTCGAACCTCGCCGGCGGCGTGTCCCGACGGAGTGGGGTCTCGTCCCGGAGTTGTACCGGGTCACTCGACCGGGGGTGCGGGCGCGTCCGGCCGGGCCGGACCGGTGCGCTGCGGGGTCGCGGCCGACCCCCTCCGGAGCCTCCTCGCCCGCCCCTCGCTGCGCGAGGGATCGGCCTGCGGGGTCTCCTCCGGCGGCCGCTCCGCCTCGCTGCGCTCGGCCGCCTGCGGCGCCCTGCGCGCCCCTCGCGCGGGCATCGCCGAGGTTCGCTGGCGGCCGAGCACCGCGATCGTCAGTCCTCGTCGCCGTCGTTGTCGCGGCCGCCGCCGTTGCCGCCCTCCGCGGTGACGGACCCCGCGCCCTCGGTCCCGAACATCGCCTCGAGCCCGGTCGCGAGCTCGAGCCGCTCGGCGTCGGTCAGCTTCGCCTCGGGGTGGAGCCACAGGAACGACGGCAGCGGCATCTCCCCCTCGCGGACCACCTCGCCCGCCTCGTCGAGGTCCTCGAACGTGCGGTCCATCTCGGAGAAGTTCAGCATCTCGCGGCCCTCGTCCACGTGGTCCTGGACCAGCCACGAGAACGGCGCCACGCTCGCGTACGCCGGCCACACCGTCTCGTTGCTGTGGCAGTCGAAGCACGCCCGCTCGGCGAGCTCCTGGGTCCGCGGGCTGTCCCACGCCGCCGCCTTCGTGGTCGGCGGGTTGGTGTGGTTGCGCCCGTACGGAACGAGCTGGATCAACACCGCGAGTGCGACCAGACCCCCGAGCCCGTAGTTCGCGATCTTCCTCACCATGGCGACCTCCCACGACTACTGGGTAGTCCCCCCCCGGTGAGCGGACCGCGTGCCGCCGATGAGAACTGGATGAGAGTCGCGGCCGCGCAGTCGCGCGCGCAGTCGAGCGCAGTGCCCCGTCCGAGCGCGCCGAACGCCCGGTTCGCGCGTGGACCACGCCTGGCACGGGGAGTGCTACCGTCCCGATGGATCGAGGTGGGCATGCTGTCGACGATCGCCCTGTTCGCGTGCAACCCGTCGCCCGGGCCCGGAGGGGCAGGCGGGGACTCGACCTCCGACGCCGGCGCCGGCCCGGAGGTGCTCGGGACCGGCCTCGCGCCGACCGCCCTGCGCCGGTTGACCCCGAGCGCGTACGGCAACACCGTCCGCGACCTGTTCCCCGGGGTGATCCTGCCGGAGGTGACGCTGGTGCCGGACCCGCTGGTGTACGGGTTCGACAACAACGGCGAGTCGCAGGCGCCGAGCGCGCTGTTGGTCCAGCAGCTCGACGACGCCGCGATCGCGATCGCAGCCGCTGCGGCCGCCGCGCCGGACACCGCGTTCGGGTGCCCGCCCGGAGGAGGGGACGACCCCGCCGCGTGCGGGGAGCGGTTCCTCGACCGGTTCGGGCCGCGGGTGTTCCGGCGCCCGCTGACCGACGACGAGCGAGCCGAGGCGGTGGACCTGTTCGACCAGGCCCTCGCCGCCGACGGGTTCGACGTGGCGATCCAGGTCGCGGTCCAGCTGTGGCTGCAGAGCCCGGAGTTCCTGTACTTCCCAGAGCTCGGCGCCGGGTCCGCCGACCCGTCCCCGGGGACGATCGTGCCCCTGACCGGGTACGAGGTCGCCTCGCGGCTGTCGTACTTCCTGTGGAACTCGATGCCGGACGACGCCCTGTTCGACGCGGCGGCCGCCGGGGACCTCGACACCGCCGACGGCGTCGGGGCGGAGGCGCTGCGGATGCTCGACGAGCCGCGCGCCGCCGACGGGGTCGACAACTTCGACCGCCTGTGGCTGTCGCTCGACGCCGTCGACGCGGTGTCGGTCGATCCGGGCACGTACCCGGGGTTCGACGACGCACTCCGCGACGCGATCGGGCGCGAGACGCTGACCTTCGCCCGCCGGGCGGTCCAGGAGGGGACCCTCGCGTCGCTGCTGACCGATCCGTCGGCCGAGCTCGACCCGGAGATGGCGCGTCTGTATGGGGTCGACGCCGGGTTCGTCACCCTCCCGGCAAACGAGCGGGCCGGGGTGCTGACCCGCGCCGCGTTCCTCGCGACCCGGGCGCACGCGGTGAACCCGTCGCCGGTCAAGCGCGGCGCGTTCGTGCTGGATCGACTGTTGTGCATGCCGCCCGCTCCGCCACCGCCGGGGGTCGACACCGCGATCCCGGAGGCCACCGGCGGCGAGCCCACCACCAACCGCGACCGGTACGAGGTCCACGAGCAGCGCGCGAGCTGCGCCGCCTGCCACGTGGCGATCGACGGGATCGGGTTCGGGTTCGAGCACTACGACTCGCTCGGGGCGTGGCGCGACGAGGACGCGGGGCTGCCGGTCGACGCCACCGGCGCGTTCGCGGTCGGCGACCTGGCGGGGCTGTCGTTCGACGGCGCGATCGAGGCGTCGGCGCTGCTCGCCGGTAGCCGGACCGTGTCGGATTGCGTGGTGTCCGAGTGGACCCGGTACGCGCTCGGACGGTCCCTGCAGGAGGGCGACGAGGCGACCGTGGCGGGCCTGACCGACGCGTTCGCCGCCTCCGGCGGTGTGTACCGCGACCTGATCGTCGACATCGTCACCACCGAAGCGTTCCGCGCCCGGAGGACCCCGTGATCGCCATCCGTCGTCGGACGTTGTTGCAGGGGCTCGCGGCCCTCGCTGCGGGCGGGGTGCTCGGCGTGCGCCGAACCGCCCGCGCCACCCCGCCGCCGCTCGCCCGGCGGATCGTGTTCTACGTCAGCGGACACGGAACGGTCCACGATCGGTGGGAGATGCCGGGCTCGGGCTCGCTCGACACCGCGATCGACCGGTCGCTGTCCGGGCTCGCCGAGGACCAGTTCAGCCACATCCTCCAGCCGCTGTGGTCGTTCCGCGACAAGCTGCTGGTGGTGGACGGCCTCGCGAACTACGCCGGGATGAGCGCCGCGTTCAACGAGCACGAAGAAGGCAGCGCGAGCTGCATGAGCGGGTTCGTCCCGGTGCCGGTCAGCGGCGCGCTCGGGGTGTCGCCCGGCCCGTCGATCGACCAGGTGATCGCCGCCCAGCGGACGACCCCGATCCGGTCGCTCGAGTACGGGATCGGCGGGTGGCCGGTGTGCTTCGACGACGCGGGTCAGCCGATCCCGTACGAAGGAGACATCTGGGCTGCGTACCAGCGACTGTTCCCGGCCGGGGCGGATCCGGACGGCCAGCCGACGACCGCCGATCGGGTCCGGGCCTACCAGTCCACCGTCCTCGCCCTGGCGGAGGGCCGGTTCGATCGGCTCGCGCCGCAGCTCACCGGCGACGACCGGGCGAAGCTCGAGCAGCACCGGGATCTCCTCCACGACCTGTCCGGCCAGCTCGCCGGGCTCGCCGAGCTCGAGTGCGACGTGCCCCCCGAGCCGGGCGGGTTCCCGAGCTGGGAGGACCCCACCTGGGCCGAGGAGATGACCCGGGCGTTCCAGTCGCTCGCCCACGCCGCGACCGCGTGCGGGATCACCGACGTGGTGACGATCCGCCAGGACGTGATGCAGAACGCGACGATCGGCGCGCCCCCGGGCGATCTCCACACCGACTTCGCCCACAACGTGGCGATCGATCCGAACGCCGCCGACGTGATGGCCGAGTACCACCGGTGGCACGCGGAGCGGTTCGCCGATCTGTGCGCGATGTTCGACGCGGTGCCCGAGGAAGACGGGACGATGCTCGATCACACGCTGCTGGTGTGGTCGAACGAGCTGGCGACCGGTGACCACTCGATGACCCGGTGTCCGGTGGTGATCGCCGGCGGGACGAAGGCGCTGCAGACCGGCCGGTACGTGAACTTCCCGCCCGAGCGGGACTTCGCGGGGCCGTGGGGGACGATCGAGGCGACCGGCCCGGCGCACAACCGGCTGATGGTGGTGCTGGCCCGGGCCCTCGGGCAGGAGATCGACGCGGTCGGCGAGGCGACGTTCACCGACTACGACGGCGTCGCGTTCGACGCCACCGGGCCGCTGGACGGGCTGCTGGTGGGCGGATGATCCCGGTGTGGGTCGCGCTCGGGTGCGCCGGGCCGTCGCCCACCGACACACCCGACCCGGACGGCCCGACGGACGCGGACACCGACACCGACGCCGACGCCGACAGCGACACCGACACGGATTCGGACGCCGACGCCGACGCCGACGCCGACGCCGACGCCGACAGCGACGCGGACACCGACGCCGACAGCGCCGACACCGCCGCCCCGTCCGACGGCCTGGTCGACGGGCTGATCGGCGTCGGGTACGGCGGGCTCCGGGTGGTGTCGCGCGACGGCGGCGCCACCTGGTCCGACCGGGCCGCGTTCGCCGACGGCGGCCTCGACGACGAGGACCTCCTGCGGGCGGTCGCGTACGGCGACGGGCTGTGGATCGCCACCGGGTGGAAGTTCGTCACCTCGACCGACGGGGTGACGTGGATCGACCACGGACTGATCCACGACGATCCCGCGTTGCCACCGTGCAACATCATCGAGGGGCTGACCTGGGCCGACGGCGCGTTCTACGCCGCGTGCGCCGACTGGACCGGCCAGGGGCAGGTGTATCGGTCGACCGACGGGTTCGGCTGGACCCCGTTCTCGACGATCGGCGAGACCCAGGGCCACCTGTTCCTGAGCTTCCACGAGGGCGCGTTCGCCGCGTACGGCGACAGCGGCACGAGCTGGACCTCGACCGACGGGCTCGCGTGGGCCGCGCTGCCCGGGGTCGACCGGGCGACCTGGTGCGACGGGGCGTACCGCAGCGAGTCCGACTGCTTCGACGCGTCCTGGTTCGACGGGGTGTACCTCCGCGGTCGGTGGCCGGACGCGATCGAGGCCTCGGCCGACGGCGGCTCGTGGTCGACGGTGTACCTCGACCCCGGGTCGGACACCTTGTACCAGCCGCGGGCGGTCACGGCCGGGCGGGTCGCGCCGTAGGGCTTCGTCGGGGGGGCCCACCCCGAGGGCTGTTTCGAGCCGCGCCGTAGCCCGGGTCGAACTGTCACGAATGACCCGCGCCGAACTCGGCGATCGCCGAACCCGTCGTCCGCGCCGCGTTCGATCCCGGTGGATCCCGACAATCGGCGGGTCGACGTGCGGATCGGTCGCCCACCGATTACTCCGCCGGGCGCGAATCGGTAGAATGCAGCGCGCGTAGCTCGGAGATCGGATGCTGCTGGTGGTCGGGTTGGGGTTGCTGGAACGGCCCGGTCTGGCCCAGTCGGCTCCAGGGGTGGACCTCGCAGAGGAGGCCCAGGTCTCGTTCGAGCTCGGGGTGCAGGCCATCCAACGGGGCGAGTACCTGACGGGTCTGCAACACCTGCTGCAGTCGAACCGATTGGCCCCGAACAAGAACGTTCTGTACAACATCGCAGGGGCGTACGAGGCGCTCGGGCGAAACGAGCAGGCGTACCAGTACTACACCGACTACGTCGCGCTCGAGACCGACGCGGCGCGCCGGGCGGACGGCGAGCGTGGCCTGACGCGGCTCGCGTCGCGGGTCGCCCTGGTGTTCGTCAGCTCGGACCCGCCCGGCGCCACGATCTACGTCGACCGGCGCGATCTCGGCGCCCGCGGCGTCACCCCTCGCACGATCGCGGTCCCGCCCGGCGACCACGTGGTGATGCTCGAGGCGGGCGGGTACGCGGCGGCCGACCGCACCACCCGGGCGGTCCGGGGGTCCGAGAGCTCGGTGTCGCTGACCCTCGACCGCCTCCTCGGGCAGGTCCGGCTGTTCGGCGAGCCGGCCGGGGCCACGATCCGGCTCGAGGGCGCGGACGACGTGATCGGCACCGTCCCGTCGACGGTCGAGGTGCCGGTCGGCAGCGCGGTGCTCGAGATCGCGTCCCAGGGCTACGCCACCCGGAAGGTGGTGGTCGACGTGGCCACCGACGAGGTCGCGCAGGCGGACGCGACCCTCGCGCTGCTCACCGGGCGGGTGATCGTCGACGCTCCGGGGCGGCCGGGCGCGCTGATCGAGATCGACGGCGAGGCGGTCGCGTTCACCCCGCAGGTCGTCGACGTGCCGGTCGGGCACCACACCCTGCGGGTGTCCGCCGCCGGGTACGACGTGTTCTCCAGCGAGATCGACGTGTCGCTCGACCAGGCGATCACGGTCGACGCGCGCCTGCGTGGCAACGTGCTCGATCCGCTCGTCGTGTCGGCGTCGCGGACGGCGGAGCTCCTGTCCGAGGCGCCGGTGCCGGTCACCGTGGTCACCGCGGCGATGATCCGGTCGATCGGGGCCCGGAACCTGAAGGACATCCTCACGATCTACGTGCCCGGCATGACCGACGTGACGGACCACAACGAGCTGAACGTCGCGATGCGCGGCGTGTACGCGAGCTCGCAGCAGAAGATCCTGGTGATGGTCGACGGGCACCGGCTGAACAGCCGCGCGTACAGCATGGCTGCCCCCGACTACTCGGTCATGGTCTCGCCGGATCGGATCAAGCAGATCGAGATCCTGCGCGGTCCGGGGTCGGCCGCGTACGGCAACATCGCGTACACCGCCGTCGTCAACATCATCACCAACGACGGCCAGGACGTGGGCGGCCTCGTGGCCCGGGCCGGCGGCGGCGACCACGGCCAGCTGCTCGGTTCGGTGGTGTACGGCGCGACCCACACCGACGACGACGACCTCGTGGTGTGGGGCCAGCTGTACCGCGCGCTCGGCGAGGAGTACCCGATCGCGAAGGTCGACGACTACGCGGTCGACTCCGACGCGGACGGGGTGGTCGAGCCGCACGCCGGGGTCGCGATCCTCGGCGGGACCCGGGACCCGGCCTCGTACGACGTGGGGTTCCGGTACCTCGTGGGCGACCTCCACCTGTTCGCGAACAGCCGGTACGGCAAGCACACCGAGCCGTTCACCGCTGGCGGCGCGACCGGAGCGGTGTACGACTACGACGGGATGCGGACGATCCAGACCGTCGGGCCCGGCCTCGGTTCGCTGTCGAACTCGCTCGAGCTCGGGTGGGCCCCGTCGCTGAACGACCACAGCGGCCTCGACTTCTCCACCTACCTCGACACGAACGAGATCAAGGGCAACCTCACCACCGGGTGGGACACCCACCTCGTGCTGGGGTGGCAAGAAGTCGCCGGCGGCGGGGTCGCGCAGTACACCCTCGACTACGACGCCCTCGGGCACGGCAGCGTCGTCGTCGGCGGGCAGGTCGACCTGTTCCGGCTCCAGGACTCGCTGTTCGTGTCCGGCACCGACGGCGACTGGCAGGTGATCGCCGACACCGACGACCGCGAGGTCCTCCTCCCTGGATCGGAGTCGACGTACTCGGCGTTCGTCCAGGTCAAGCACGCGCTGTTCAGCGGACCGAGCGGCGACCCGCTGATCCTGAACGTCGGCGGCCGGTTCGACGACAAGATCCGGCGCGAGGGCGACCCGAAGAACGACATCCCCGACCAGGACGACATCCTGAACTTCTCGCCGCGGCTGGCGGTGATCGTGCGGCCTGCGCCGGTGTTCGCCGCGAAGCTGTCGTACGCGGAGTCGTTCGTCGACGCGCCGTACTGGTACCGGTACAACAACCTCGCGAGCTACGCAGGCGCGGTGTCGCTGAAGCCCGAGCACCTCCGCGCGGCGCAGCTCACCCCCGAGCTCACCCTGCTCGACGGGCGGTTCAAGAGCACGACGAACCTGGCGTACCAGAACGTGTACGACGTGATCTACCGCGACAACGCGGCCCAGCCGGGCGATCCGTTCTACATCAACGCCGGGTCGCTCGAGTCGGCGATCGTCGAGGAGGAGCTCGCGTTCGTCGAGTCGGTGTTCCGGGCGCGGGCCAACGCCACTTGGCAGCAGGTCCTCGACGTCGAGCGGTACGAGGCCCCGGACCACGGCTCGCGGATCAACAACGTCCCGAGCGTGGTCGCGAACCTGGTGCTCGACGCGAACCCGCTCCAGGCGCTGGATCAGTCGCTGTGGACCAACCTGACGCTCCGGTACGTCGGGGAGCAGGCGGCGCCGATCCGCACCGTGAGCCTGTCCCACCCGGACCTCGACCAGAACCTGACGAACGAGGAGCCGGCGCACGCGCTCGTCGACGTGGGCGCACGGCTCGATCGGTTCCTCGGCGGGTGGTCGATCGACGGGCGAATCTACAATCTCCTGGATACCCGGTATTCCCAAGGAGGGAGTACGCTGTTCCCGTACCCTCAACCGGGTCGGTGGTTCCTCGTGAACCTCGAGTGGGCGATCGACCCGCACGGAGGTCGCGATCGTGGCGGCGACTGACGAGGTGCGCGACGGACCGGACCTGCTGATCGGCGAGGTGATCGGCGGGAAGTACCAGGTCGTGTCGTTCATGGATCGCGGCGCGATCGGGGCGGTGTACAAGGCCGTCCAGCTGTCGATCGGCCGTGAGGTCGTGCTCAAGGTCCTGCAGCCGAGCGTGTCGGTGTTCGAGGCCGATCCGAACTTCGCCGAGCGGTTCCGCCGCGAGGCCGCGACGTACGGCAAGCTGCGCCACCCGAACACCGTCACCCTGTTCGAGTACGGCGAGCACGTCCACCAGGGGCGCACCCTGTACTACATGGCGATGGAGTACGTGCGCGGCCGCACCCTCCGCCAGGTGATGAAGGACACGGGCCGGTTTCCGGTCGACCGGGCGATCGACGTGACGCTCCAGGTGGTCCGCTCGCTGCGGGAGGCCCACGGGCTCGGGATCGTCCACCGGGACCTCAAGCCCGGCAACGTGATGGTGGCCGAGAGCGAGGAGGGCGAGCGGATCAAGGTGCTCGACTTCGGCGTCGCGAAGGTCGCGAAGGACGACGACACCGGCGAGGACGACCTGACCCGCACCGGGACGCTGCTCGGGTCGCCGCACTACATGGCGCCGGAGCAGATCCGGGTCGGGACGGTCGACGGGCGGACCGACATCTACGCGCTCGGGTGCATCCTGTTCGAGATGTTGGCCGGGGCCCCGCCGTTCCGAGGCAACGGGGTGATCGAGACCTGCGCGGCCCACCTGACGAAGCCGGTCCCGTCGATGGACTCGGTCACGGCGGCGCGCCTCGGGCCGGACGGGCAGGCGACGGCGCAGTCCGCGGCGGTGCCGCCGGCGCTCGAGGCGATCGTCCGGCGGTGCCTCGAGAAGCGGCCGGAGCAGCGGTTCCAGACGGTGGACGATCTCGCGGCGGCGCTGAAGCAGCTCCGGGACGGCGCGGACCTCGGGTCGCTCGATCGGGCGCGGACGGCGGTGCCGGCGTCGACGGGCCGATCGTGGGGCCCGGCCCTGGCGCGGAAGGCGCCGGTGGTGTGGTTGGCGGTCGGGTTGCTGGTGGCGGGGATCCCGGCGGTGTTGCTGGGGGTGACGCTGTTGGTGGCGGTGATGTGGATCCGGCCGCCCTCGACCACCGAGGTCGAGGCCTCGGATCCGGTCGCCGGCGCGGAGCGGGTCGAGGTGGGGCCGAGCGAGCCGGGGGACCCCTCCGCGGGCGGGACTGGCTCGCAGACGGGGTCGCAGCCTGGGTCGCAGACGGGGTCCCAGCCTGGGCCGCAGACC
>JBEBJW010000091.1:0-11713 GCA_040079715.1 Myxococcota bacterium
CGTCCACCCCGTCGCGGGGCACACCACCGGTCACAGCGTCAGGCGCGTCTCGGTCGCCGCCGCGGGGAGCACCGCGAACGCGGCGGCGGGCAGCCCGGCGAGGGTGGTCGGCAGGTTGACCGGCGCCAGCGCGTGGAGCGTCTGGTCGGGCGTCCGGTTCCATTGGGCGGCGGTGTGGACCACGTCCACCCCGAGCGCCGGGTCGAACGCGAGGTGCCCGTCGACGTTCCCGCGGACGACCCACAGGTCGCCGTAGCTGCCCGTCCCGGTGGCGAGCGTCCGCCCGACCGCGGCGAACCCGTCCGGCAGGGCGACCAGCGCGTCCAGGTGGTCCTTCAGGTCGCTGCGGTACGTGTTCACCCACATCGGCATCCCTTCGCCGTCGACCCGCATCACCCACGCGTCCATCTGGGTCGAGCCGGTGTAGCCGGCCAGCAGCAGGTGGTGGTTCGGCAGCGGCACCAGCGCGTTGGGCATCGCGTCTTCGCCGTTCCCGGCCTCGTCCGGCCGGGTCTGGTACGCGGCGGTCCACCGCAGCGCGTCGTCGGGGGTGAACGACGACAGCCACACCTCGCCGTTGCCGTCGGTCAGCTCGCCGCCGATCGTGTAGGTCCCGTCGGCGTCGACCGCGACCTGGTACGCGGTCTCGCGCAGGTTCGAGCCGAGGGCCCGGGCGTCGAGGGCGGTGCCGTCGGGGGCCATCCGCACGACCAGCGCGTTCCGGCCGAAGATCGTCGCCTGCCCGACCTGGGGGGCGTCCCCGTAGTCGACCGAACCGACCGCGAGCAGGTCGCCGTCGACGTCCCACGCGATCGCGTCGAACGAGGGCGCGAGCGAGCCGAGGCCGGCGTCGACCTCGGTCGCCCAGACGACCGCGCCGTCGCGATCGATCTCGCCCGCCAGCGCGCTGTCGACCCCGAGCCGGTCGGCCTGGCCGACGAACACCACGCCGCCGTCGTCGGTCGCGGTCATCGCTGCGCAGGTGGTCCGCGACGCGCCCGTCACGCTCAGGGTCCGGGTCCAGTCGGGCGCGCCCGTGGCCGCGTCGTACCGATCGAACCGGATGCTCGTGGCGGACGCGCTGCACGACGTGAGCGCTCCGTCGGACGTCCCGACCATCGCCTCCGGCGCGTGCGGGACCGACGCGGTCTGCTGCCAGGTCGGGGCGCCGGTCCCCGCGAGGGACGCGACCCACGGGTTGCCCCCCGACTCGATCACCACCAACTCGTCGCCCACCGCCACCACCGCTGCCGCGCCGTCGTCGTTCGCGATGTCGTACGCCTCGGACCACCGGGTCGACGTCTCGATCAGCGGCAGCGGCTCCCCCGCGTCGGCGATCGACGGCCGGCTGTGGTGGACCCGGGTGAGCTGCGGAGCCACCGGGGCGCCCGTCGGGCCGGGGGCCGCCCAGCCGGTGTACCCGTCGACCAGGCCGTCGCGCGCCCACCACGGGTCGGCGCACGGGTCGACCGCCAGCGCCGCGCCGGTCGACGTCCGGATCACCGGGCCGCCGACCGGGATCGATTGGATCACGGTCATGAACGAGACCGTGACGTCGAGCGCGATCGACCCGTCGAACCCGACCGCGTCGGCGACGTCGGGCAGGCCGACCTCGGGCAGGAACCGCGGCGGGTTGTCGATCCCGTTCGTCGCGGGGCCGTCCTTGTGGAACGACGTGTTGACCCGGAACGGCGCGACCACGCTGACCTTCGCGCCGGCGTCGGCGGAGCCGTCGATCCGGACGTCGACCTGAGCGTACGGCGTCACCTCGACCGCCCCCAGCTGGACCGGCGGCAGCGCGAGGGTCGCGAGGTGGAGCGTCTGGGTGATCTGCCCGCCTCCGTCGACCGCGAGCTCGAGCGCGAGGGCGCCGCTCAGGCCGACCTCGGCTTCGTACAGGTCGAGGTCGCCGTTGCCGTCCACCGCGCCGTCGAACGTGGCGTCCGCCCACGACAGCGCGAAGTCACCGTTCGCGACCATCGACGCGCCGAGCGGGTGTCCGAGCGCGAGATCGTCGAACGGCAGGTACAGCCCGGTCCCGAACCCGCCGACCGGGGGATCGAGGTCGAACCGCGACGACACGTCGACGGGCCCGCGCTGCGGAGGAGCCTCGGCGGCGATCGGGGTGCACCCCAGCGTCGCGGCGAGGGCGAGGAGGGCGACCGGAGGACGAGCGGCTCCGAACATCTGGGCTCCCGGGGACGAGGCGCGGGTCGATCCCGCACGCCACCTCCTTCGCTCGGCCGGTCGGTCGCGCGTGTCGCGAGCGTGTCGCAACCGCCGGGTGGCCCGGTCGGCAGTGACCGCGACCTCGGGTGAATCTCGATCGCCGGGATCGCGTTCGATGGCGTCGAATTTGCCTGTTAAAACTGGTTGTGTGGGTGACGCGCACTGCGATCCGCGCGGTGACGTGACATTACACGAACGCACTCGCGATACACTATGCAACGCGTTCGTATTATGTACTCCCCACAACCTGGAGGAGGAACGATGACGCGGTCGATTTGGACGATGGGGTTCGTGGCCGTAGGGTTCGTCGGGTGCAAGGCCGACGTGCAGGACCCGGATGACATTCCGGCGGGGACCCCGACCGGGACGCTCGTGGTGGCGCTGTCCGACACCGACGACGGCGACGTCGAGAGCTCGGTCGAGGAGGTGCAGATCCGCCTCGAGGACGTGCAGGTGCAACACGTGGAGGAAGGGTGGCTGAGCCTGGCGGGTGAAACCGCGGACTACGATCTGTTCGCGATCCGGGGCGGGTCGGACGGCCAGATCGCGGAGGACGATGTCTACACCGGGTCGTACGACAAGGTGCGACTGATCGTGACCGACGCGTTCGTGGTGGTGGACGGGGAGCAGAGCGACCTTCGGATCGACGAGGGCCTGGGGCTCCCGAGCGAGGGCATCGACATCTCCCAGAGCTTCACCGTGTCCCAGGACCAGACGACCCGGCTGACGATCGAGTGGGATCTCGACACCCAGCTGTCGCAGAACGACGGCAGCTGGTCGCTCGGGACGAGCGGCGCCTCGGTGGTGGTCGACAACGGCGAGTGAGCTGCAGCGACCGACGCCTGGGTCCGTGCGGAGTCAGGCGTCGGTCGCGCAGCTGCGCGGCGTGCGGAACGGGCGGGGCTCAGTCGGCCGCGAGACCGACCTCGAGCGTGTCTTCGGCGAGGGCGTGGATCTCGATCGCCGGGATCGCGTCCTCCATCCCCACCAGCCGCAGCAGGTAGGGCGCCAACGCCCGGAACCGGACGGTCCCGTGGACGGTGATCGGACCCACCACGGTCGGGTCGGTCGGCACGAACAGGGTCCAGGTCCGCGTGTAGCCGGGCGGGATCGCGCCGGACGCGTGCTCGTCCGCGATCCACGGGAACACCGTCCGCGCGCCGGTGCCGTCGACGAACCCCGACGACAGGCTGATCAGGTCCGGGTCGCCGAACGGAGCCAGGGCCGACCAGTAGTCCTCGAGGTCGCCGTTCGCGTCGAGCTGACCGGTCCGGTACAGCTCGCGACCGGTCGCGTCGGTCGCCACGAGGTCGAGCCAGACCTGCCGGAGGAACGTCGACCCGGTCGGCAGGTTGTGTCCGGGGATCTCGTTGGTGATCGACACCGTGAGATCCACCGTCGTCCCGGGGTGGACGGCCGCCGGCGCCCCGAGGTCCAAGGTCGCCACACCGGTCAGGAGCTCGCGGGTCCCGGCCCGGAGCTCCGCCTCTTCGGCCGGGGTCATGAACCCGTCGACCAGCGGCACGTCGACCCCGACCCAACGGTGCTCGTGGGTCGTCCGGACCGGCCCGTCGGTGGCCGCCGGGCGCTCGATCGACCGCATGTGGCAGTCCTGACAGGTCTGGCCGGACACCGCCGACGGCGACTGGGTCCACTCGCGGTACGGGCGCTCGAGGTCGAGCCCGTCCGTCTCCACCACGTCGTGGCACCCGCCGCACAGCAGGCTGTCCTCGAACAGCGGGTTGTAGGCCGAGGCGTGCGCGTCGCCGCTGGCCGCGTCGTGGATCGGGCCCTGGATCGGGGCAGCCGGGTCCAGGACGTGGCCGCTGTCGTAGTCCCGCACGACCTCGGTGATCGCGTGGCACGAGGTGCAGGTGATGCCCTCCATCGTGATCGGCGACAGGTCGTCGAACGAGAACCCGGCGACGATCTCGCCCCCGCGGGTGCCGATCGCCGAGTGGCACTGGACGCAGAATTGGTCCTCGAGCCCGGCGAGGTCCTCCTGGCGGACCGCGACCAGGGCCTGGAACACGGGGTCGACCATCGCGTACCGGTGCATGGAGGTCCGCCATTCTGCGGCGTGATCCGGGTGGCAGCCGGCGCAGTCGTCGGCGGCGGCGAAGTCCGCCGGATCCAGGGTCGGCGTGTCCGGCATCGACAGCGGGTCGTGGACCTCGACCGGCCCCGCGCCGGTCTCGGTGACGGTGTCGGGGGTCGTGCCGGTGTGGTCCGGCGGCGGCTCGGGGTGGCAGGCGGCCAACAGGTGCAGCAACATCACAGCGTCCCCAGGAACGCGAGGAGCGCGTCACGGTCGAGGTCGGACAGCTCGCGGTACCGGTCGCGGATCTCGGCCGCTTCGCCGTCGTGCTGGCGGATCGCCTGGTCGAGCGTGTCCGCCTCGCCCGAGTGGAGGTACGGGGCGGTCTGGGACAGGCCCCACAGCGGCGCCGTGCGAAACTCGGTCATCTCGGCCGACGCGTCCTCGACCCCGACGGCGTCGGGGGCGAGGACCGCGTGGAGCAGCAGGTCGCTGTACAGCGGCACCCCGTCGAGCGACGGCAGGTGGCACCGGGCGCACCCGACGGCCTCGAACACCTCCGCCCCGTCGTCGACGGCCGGATCGTCGGACGGGATCCGCGCCGGTCCGGCGAGGGTCCGCAGGTAGAACGCGAGCTTCGCGGCGTCGTCGAGGGTGTACTCGGGGTCCGGCACGTCGTCGTTGTCGAACAGGGCCCCGAACGTCAGGCCGTCCTGGTACGGCAGCGTCATCCCGAGCTCGGCCCCCACCGCGTCCCGGACGAACTCGTCGATCGTCGGCACCTGGGCCTTCCAGCCGAACCGCCCGAGCCGACCGCCGTCGGTCCACGACGGCTGGCCGGTGATCCCGTCGCCGTCGAGGTCGTCCGGGTCGGCGTTCGCGAGGATCACGTCGTCCGGGATCGCCTCGATCGCCCCGAGGCCGAACAGGTGCGGGGTCTGGCGGTGCTCGAAGATCGACGCCTCGGGTTGCGCCCGCACCGGATTGCCGCGCAGCGCGGTCTGTTTGTGCAGGATCGTGCCGACGCTCGGGACCACGAACCGGCCGTCGGCCCCGACGATCCCGTGGCGCATCACGTTCACGTCTCGGGGGCCGGCCCCGCCGACCACCGGCTCGAAGTGGCAGGCGCGGCACGAGTCCCCGTTGAACCGCGGCCCACCGACCCCGTCGGACTCGGCGAACTCCCGGTCGAACTGGTCGCGGCCCGCCAGGAACTGCGCGGCCTCCTCGGCGTCCAGCGCGTGGTCCGGCCCGCCGAGCGTCCCGACCGGCGCCACCGGGGTCCCGGGCGGGATCAGCCCGCTCGACACCTGCGACGCGCCGCCGAGGGACCCCAGGAACCCGAGGATCGACTCGCGCTGCGCGTCGGTCATCGCCTCGTACCGGTCGCGGGCGCCCTCGGCCTCGCCGCCGTGCAGCCGGATCGCGTCGTCGAGCGTCGCGGCGCGGCCGTCGTGGAGGTACGGCGGGGTCGCGATCACGCCCCACAGCGGCGCGCTGCGGAACTCGCTCCCCGAGGCCTCCTTCATCACGATGCCGTCGGCCAGGTCCGGGCCCATGTCGTGGACGAGCAGGTCGGAGTACAGCGGCAGCGGGCCCCGCGGGCTCTGCATCCGCGGCGTGTGGCACCGATCGCACCCGGCCGCGTCGAACGCCCGACGACCGGCGAGGTGGACCTCGTCGAACGGCTCGGGCTCCGGGGGCGCCATCAGCATCGACATCGACACCACGTCGAACAGGTCGTCGCCGGACAGCTCCGGGTCCGTGACCCCGTCGTCGTCGACCAGCGGGCCGTCGGGCGCCGCGGCCTGCATCCAGTGCCGGAGCGCGGTCGTGGACTGGTCCGGCTCGCTGCCCGAGCTGTCGATCGGAAGCAGCGCGCGCTGCTCGTCGGTCAGCGGGTTCGAGGTGACCCCGAGGTGGTTCATCAGCGGGCCTCGGATGAACCCCTCGATCGACACCGTCTGGGACTTCATCCCGAACCGACCCACGAACCCGCGGTCCCAGTTGGCGTGGCCGGAGACGCCGTCACCGTCAGTGTCGTCCGGGTCCTCCCGCGACAGGATCTCGTCGGCCTCGATCTCTGCCAGCAGGCCGACCCCGAAGAACGCGATCGGGTTGCGCTGGGCCACGATCGTCGCCGTGTCCGGGACGTCCGGTCGGGACGCCTCGTCGCCGTACGCGTACATCCGAACCACACCGGACGGGTTGCCGGCGGACTCGTCGAACAGGAACACCCCGTCGACCGTCTGGTGTCCGGCCAGGAAGAAGTTCCGATACAGTCCGGCACCGCCACCGACCACCGGCTTCTCGTGGCACGCGGCGCAGAACGTGACGTTGAACGCCGGACCCAGGCCGTCGGCCCGATCGAACCGCCGGATCGCGAACTCCTTGCCGCGGGCGAAGGTCGCGAGCTGGTCCGGCGTGGCGTACGGGACCGGCTCGCCGAGCGTCGCGTAGATGCCCTCGGCGATCGGGCCGTGGTCGTGCCAGCTGGGATCCTCGACCGGCGGGACGGTCGACGCGGTGCGGCAGGCGTACAGGGCGAGGAACACGCTCATGGCGCGGACTCCGTGCGAAGCAGGGCGGAGCCGTAGTACGGCTCGTAGAAGTGGCCGGCGACGCCGAACCAGGTGCCGGCCCCGTCGGACCACACCGCGTGGACGTCGACCGTGTCGACCGGGGTCTCGGCGACCGGCTCGCCGCCCTCGGGCCCGGGGTCGACGTGCCCGACCCACCCGCCGACGCCGCCGATCACGGCCTCGTCCGGGGTCGCCATCGTGACCGCCGACAGGCCGGGGAGCCGCGGAGAGGTCGTGGTGGTCCAGGTCGTGCCGTCGTATCGGGACAACTGCCCCGTCGCCCGCCCGCCGACCGCGAGGACGTGGTCGGGCGCCGTGCCCCACAGCGCCACGATGTCGTCGGACGCGCCGGTGGCCTGCTGGACCCACTGCGCGCCGTCCCACTCGACCAGCAACCCCTTCTGGCCGACGGACCACACCCGACCGCCGATCCCCCACACCTTGAACAGCGCATGGGCGCCGCGATCGTTGGCCGCCGCGGGGAGCGCGACCGGGGTGAACGCCGAGCCGTCGTAGTGGAGGATCATCGGGTCGCCGTCGTCCGGGTCGCCGCCGACCACCCACAGATCGTCCGGCGAGGCGCCCCACACCCCCCACAAGTCCTCGTCCGTGCCGGATTCGACTGTGGTCCACGAGGCGCCGTCCCACCGGGCGATCCCGCCGCCGACCCCGACGGCGATCGCGTCGTCCGGACCGAACCCGTAGACCCACACCAGCAACCCGAGCGCCGGCGCGTCGACCGACGACCAAGCCGACCCGTCGAAGTGGTGGATCTCGGCGGCGTCCGGATGCCCCCCCACCATCCACACGTCGTCCGGACCGGAGCCCCACACGCCGGACAGCGCCCCGAACCCGGTCGTGTCGAACGCCGTGGCCCACGCTGCGTCCGTCTCGGCCCCCGTCTCGTCCGGCGTCGTCCCCGGCTCCCCGGCACAACCGGTCCCGGCCGCGGCCGCGAGCCGCACCCACCACGAACGCATCTCCGCTCCCTCGCCGGACCAGCGCCCCCGCAACCGCCCGGACGGCGGGTCGGGACGCAATTCTCGTGCCCGACCCTACCCGGCCCCTCGGGAGCGCAGTCTGTGGTAGATTGTCGCACCACCACGATTGCCCTGTGGAATCCGGCACAGATATGTGTGTGAAATCACACGGGTCGTCCGTGCGTTAACCCAGGCCCGGAGGGGCGATGCCGTGGTGGTGGTGGCTCGGCTGCGGACCGGACTGGTTCTCCGCCGCCCCGGACCCGACCGACCCGGCTCCGTGCCCGGACGTCGAGGTCGCGGCGGTCGGGCGCGCCGTCCGCGTCCACCTGTGGCTCGACCCGGCTGCGTCGGCACCGATCGCGGCCGCGTCGACGGCGGCGGCGGCGCGGTTCTGGGCGATCGCCGACGTGACCTGGGTCTCGGCGGGGACGACCCGCGGCCCGGTCGGTGTGGTCCTCGGCGGAGACGTGACCGCCGGCGACGACCTCGAGGCGGTGATCGCCCCGCTGCGGGCCTGGTTCGCCACCCGCTACGCGTCCGGCGCGGACGTCGATCTGGTCCTGGTGCCGGAGATCGCCGGGCCCCGCTCGCCGGCGGTGCGGGCGGCGGGGGGTGACATCGCCGGGTTCACCGTCTCGCCGGCGCTGATCGACGCGGCGGATCCGGCGCTCGGGGCGGCCGTGTCGGAGGCCCTGGGGCGGTCCGCCACCCCCACTGTGTTCGTCGCCACCGACGTCCTCGCCGCCCTCGGGCCGGACCGGGCGCGGTGGGTGGTCGCGCACGAGCTCGGGCACGCGCTCGGACTGGTCCACGATCCGCAGCCCGGCAACCTGATGTCGGCGGCTCCGCTCGCCTGTCGACCCGGGCTCCGCGCCGATCAGGCCGCTCGGATCCGCGGGTCGTGGTAGCGGTGGCCCGGCTGTTGCAGCGGAAGGGGGCGGAGCAGATCGAATCCGCACGGTAGGCTGACGACCCATGACCTCGGAGGTCCGGTGTCTGCGGCTCGACGTCGGTTGGTGCGGTTCCTGCGCAGCGAGCATGCCAACGAACGCGGGGCGGCGCTCGCGTATCGCGGGCACGCCCGCAGCGTCCGCGACCCGGAAGAGGCCCGCGGAATCGCGAAGATCGAGGCGGAGGAGTGGCACCACCGCGCCAGGCTCCTGGCGCTGTTGACCGAGCTCGGCGCCGGGCCGGCGTGGTTCGATCCCGTCCTGGGCGGGCTCGGCTGGACCCTCGGGGCGCTGTGCCACGTCACCGGCTGGCTCCTGCCGATGCTCGGCGCCGGGTGGATCGAGCGGCGGAACGCCGCCGGGTACTTCGATGCCGCGATCGACGCCCGCGACGCAGGGCTCCCCGAGATCGCGGCCGAGATGATCGCGCTCGGGGCGGTCGAGGTCGCCCACCACGCGTGGTTCACCGCGAGGATCCGCGCCCACTGGCTCGGCGCCAGGCTCCCGCTCCGCCCGATCCGGGCGATCCCGTCGGTCCCGTCGGTCCCGTCGGTCCCGTCGGTCCCGTCGGTCCCGTCGGTCCCGTCGGCCTGAGGTCGTGTATCCCGACGGGATACGAGATCTGAGCAGGCACCCAGATGACCGCTGCACCAAGCGAGCGCGAGGTCGGTCGACCTCTGGACTGTATCGTGCGCCGCCGACTGTTCCGAATGCGCGAATCGGGACGCTCCTGCTGCCCCTGGCGAGGTGGCGCAGGTTCGTTGGCAAGCTAGTCCTTCGACAGGAGGCTCCGATGGACGCCAAGTCGATGCTGGTCGCCGCCGTCGCGCTGACCGGGTGCCTGGACCCCGAGGTCGGGACGGGTTCCGGAGGGGCGCTGGACCGGATCGCCGGGATCGTCGGCCCGCCCGACGCCTACGCCGTGCGATTCGTCGCCACCGCCTCCACCGGCGCCGACCGGAACGAGGCGGGTGACGTGGTCGGCACCTCGTACCGGAACCTCGCGTGCGGGCCGTTCTGCCTGCCGGTCCAGGATCCGGTCGTGTGGCAGGGGGGGGTCGATCGGGTCGTCCTCCCGGCCGTGCCCGGGTTCGTCGGGGTGTACCCCACGTCGATCGATCCGACGGGCACCGTCGCCGGTCTCGCCGGGTTCCCCGGGACCAACACCGTCGCCGCCGTGTGGCAGCCGACGGCGCAAGGCGGGTATCTGCCGGTCGCGCTCGGGACGCTGCCGAACACCACCGCGTCGTACGCCGTCGGGATCGACGACACCGGGCGGGTGCTCGGCTGGTCGACGACCCTGTCCATTCCGCCGGTGGCGGCGCCGTTCCTGTGGACCGAGACCGGAGGGATGGTCGATCTCACGACCCTCGGGTTCCCGGCCGACCAGCCGCTGTTCTTCGGGCCGGGCGGGATGGTCGCCACCGCCACCACCGTGTACGACGTCGACGACCCGGCGAGCGTGGTGGTGCTGAACGCCCCGCCGGCAGGGTACCTGCTCGGCAACTACCCGGCGGTGGTCAACGACGCCGGCGAGCAGGCGCGGTTCCTGGTGACGACCGGCGGGCAGAACCTGGTGTACCCGTTCCGGTACCACCCCGACGGGACCTGGCAGCAGCTGTCGCCGGTCGGCACGGGGAACCTGTCGTCGTACGGGCTCAGCGGGATCGACGACGACGGCACCGTCACCGGGACCGTCCTCGGCGGAGGCCAGATCGCGTTCGGGGTCGACGGGGTGTTCGAGTCGATCGACCCGATGCTGTCGCCGGCCTACACCGGCGCGCTGGTCGGGATGGGGGTGTCCGGCGCGAGCGGGGACGTCCTCGGCGCCTACCAGCTCGGGACCAGCACCCGGCTGGTGGTGCTCGAGCCCGTCTCGACCTGCGCGTCGAACTGCGCGGTCGTCGATCGGCTGGTGATGCAGGCGAAGTTCGTCGAGGATCCGCAGTTCCCGGGGTCGTGCTTCTTCAACGGCAACATGCACAACCTGGCGCGGGTCCGGCTGACGGTGACCGACGAGGCTGGCCTGCCGCTGGCCGGCGCCGAGGTGTCCGGTCGGTTCGTCGACGACTACTGGCTCGACGAGGTCGTGGTCGGGGTGACGAACGGGAACGGCAAGGTCACCCTGTCCCACGACGGGATCTGCGGCGACGGCACGATCGCGTTCCTGGTCGACGACGTGGTGTCCGGGACCCGGACGTTCGACCGCACGACCGGCACGCTGTCGGCGTCGAAGATCCCCAACTGACCCGCGAGCAGGAATCTACGCGCGCAGGCAGCGAACGACGGGTATGGTGCGCGGCGGGGCCGGGAGAAGGAATGCGTGTCGTTTCGGTAGGTCTCGCATCGGTCGGACTTCTCGGGTGTGCCGATCCGTGCCAGTTGCCCGTGGCTTCCATGGCCATCATCGAGGTGGCAGTGGTCGATGCAGGCGGGGCACCGGTCGACGCTAACGTCACCATCGACGGCGCCTCGTGTGACGCGGGCGGCCCGCCCGGACTCTATCTGTGCGGCGAGATGCTCGAGGAGGGATCGTACTCGATCCAGGTGAGCGACGGGGTCGCGCGCGCCGAAGCGATCGTCGATCTCGCGCCCGCCGCCGGGGAGTGTCACCCCGATGGAGCGTACGTCGAGGTCGTGTTGTAGCGGACGGCACGCAGATGCCCGGGGGCCGCCGCTGATCGTTCGCCGACAGGTAGCGGGCGTCTGGCCATGTACTCCATCGGCGGAGGCTGGAACCCGATGTCCATCCTGTGTCTGTTCGGCGTCGCGCACGCCCAGCTCGCTCCCCCGATGCCGGACTGGTCGCTCCAGGTCCCGGGGCCGGCCGGGCTGTACGGCCTCGCGGTCGGCGACCCGAACGGAGACGGCGCCGCCGACCTGGTGTGGGGCGACACCGGGACCGGTGACGTCGCGGTGGCGCTCCACGAC
>JBEBJW010000092.1:0-11569 GCA_040079715.1 Myxococcota bacterium
CCACCGCTCCCACCGGGTGCTCGAGATCGTCGAGGTGCTGCCGGTGGCCGCGCTCGCGATCGTCACCCGCCGGCGGCGTCCTGGCGGCGCTTCTCGTACATCAGGATCGCGGCAGCCACGCTGACGTTGAGCGACTCGAGCTCGCCCATCAGCGGGATCGACACCACGAGATCGCACTTCTCCCGCAGCTTCGGCGACAGGCCCTCGCCCTCCTCGCCGAGCACGAACGCGACCGGGCCCCGCAGATCCACCTGGTCGATCGGGGTGCCGTCGACGTCCGCGCCGATGATCCGCACCGCCCCACGCTTCAGCTCGGACACCGCGACGAACAGGCTCTCCCGCACGATCGGGACCACCTCGGCCGCCCCCATCGCGACCCGCTGGACCACCGGCGAGACCGGATCGGCGCCGCGGCGCGTCGGCAGCACCACCCCGGACACCCCGAACCCGAGGGCCGACCGGAGGACCGCGCCGAGGTTGTGCTCGTACTGCAGCCCGTCGGCGAGGACGATGAACGGGTCGGTCCCCGCGGCGAACAGCGTCTCGAGCAGGCCCGCGCTGGTCCAGCCCTGCAGCGGGTCCGCCTCGGCGATCACCCCGTTGTGGACGCGGCCCTCGGCCATCCGGTCGAGCTTCGCCCGCTCGACGACCGCGATCGGGACCCCGGCCTGCTCCGCCAGCGTGCGGATCCGGGTGATCCGCTCGTCCGCCTTCGCCCCCCGGTCGATCCAGATCCGCCGGACCGGCCGGCGGGCGCGGACCAGACACTCGAGCACCACGTTCCGTCCCTCGAGGCGGTCCATGTCAGAGCAGGTTCGCGGCGAGCTCGGCGAGCGGACTGCGCTCGCCCTTCCGCAGGGTGACGTGCCCCGCGAGCTCACTGTTCTTGAACCGCTCCACCGTGTACGTCAGCCCGTTCGACAGCGCGTCGACGTACGGGTTGTCGATCTGCTGCGGATCGCCGGTCAACACCACCTTGGTCCCCTCCCCCGCGCGGGTCAACACGGTCTTGATCTCGTGCGGCGTCAGGTTCTGCGCCTCGTCGACGATCAGGAACTGCCGCGGGATCGATCGCCCGCGGATGTAGGTCAGCGGCTCGACCTCGATGATCTTCTGGTCGAGCAGGTACTGGTACTCGGGCTCCGGGACCTTCGACGGCCCCGCGTCGACCCGGGTCGACAGCAGCAGCTCGAGGTTGTCGTAGATCGGCTTCATCCAGGGGTTCAGCTTCTCCCCCACGTCGCCCGGGAGGAACCCGATGTCCTTGCCGAGCGGGAAGATTGGGCGAGAGACCAGCAGCTTGCGGTACACGCTCTCGTCCGCGACCTTCTTCAGGCCGGCGGCGATCGCGAGCAGGGTCTTGCCGGTGCCTGCCGCGCCGTTCAGCGTGACCAGGTGCACGTCGTCGTCGAGCAGCAGCTCGAGCGCGAACAGCTGCTCCTTGTTCCGGGCGAAGATCCCCCACACGCCTTCCTTGTGGCGCCCGATCTTCCGCAACCGGCCACGCCGCGCGTCGACCCGGGCCATCGCGGTCTTGTTCGGCTGGCCCTCGGCCGCGAGCACCACCACCTGTTGCGGGCACAGGTACACGTCGCCGAGCGAGTCGAGCGGGGCGGTGCCGGTGCCGTGGATCTCGTCGATCACCTCGGGGGTGGTGAGCAGCTCGCTGACGCCGGAGTACTGCTCGTCGACCTGGATCCGGGCGTTCTGGTAGTCCTCGGCCGGGACCCCGAGCGCGTCGCACTTCAGCCGCATGTTGGTGTCGCGGGTGACGAGCGCGACGTACCCGGGCAGCTCGCGCCGGAGCCGCAGCACCTGGCGGAGGATCCGGTTGTCGTTGGTCTCGGGGCCCCAGGTGATCGGCAGATCCGGGCCGTGGGTCGCGTAGTCCACCCACAGCTTGCCGCCGCCCTCGAGCGGGACGCCGTCGTGGAGGGAGCCCCGGCCGCGGAGCTCGTCGAGGTACCGCGAGATCTGGCGCGCGTTGCGACCCGTCTCGTTCAGATCCTTCTTGAACCGGTCGATCTCCTCGATCACCGTCATCGGGATCACGATGTCGTGCTCCTTGAACACGAACACCGCCTGCGGATCGAACAGCAGGACGTTGGTGTCGACGATGTAGGTGCGGTGCAGATCGTCCGGGGCGACGCGATCGGCCATCTAGCGGTCCACCGTCAGGGTGTAGGTGCGCTCGGCGACGCCGGACCGGGTGGGGCCGAGGCCGTACTCGATCTGCGGGGTGGGCATGTCGAAGAACCCCTTGTCCGACCCGCCGACCCCGGCGAACAACGTCAGGGATCCGCCGGAGGCGCCGGTGGACGTCGACTTGACGATCACCGTGTTCGCGCCGGGCCGGAGCCACTTCGAGATCTCGACCAGCTTGTCGCCCTGCCCGGATCGGAACGTCTGGGCGAGCGTGCCGTTGATCCACACGTCGACGAGGTGACCGGCCGAGCCCTTGTCCTCGGCGAACAACCACCACCGCCCGTACGCGACCACCGGGGCCGGCGGCGGGGCGGGGGCGGGCTGCGCGACCGGCGACGGCGTGGCGACCGAGATCTTGTACCCGGGGGCGTCGATCCGGATGTTCCCCTGGTCGTCGAACCGGACGGTCGCGCCGGACATCGTCACCCCGACGAGCGACCGGGGCTCGACGTAGGTGCCGTTCACGTACACGTTCCCCGCCCAGGCGACCGCCGCGAGCAGCCACACCATCCGTCACCTCTCCCGCCGTCCGGCGGGGCCACGGGCCGACGCGCAGTGTACCAACCTCAGCCGAGCTGTTCGCGCTTCTCAGCGTCTGCCCGGGCCCGACGCCGCTTCTCGGACTCGGTGAGGCCGGGCCCCGACCCGCCGTCGTCGTCCGAGCCCGGCGCGCCGTCGCTGCCGGGGCCGGTGTCCGAGAACGCGATCAGCTTCGACAGGGTGGGCTTGAGGTCTTCGAAGATGATGATCAGCGGGCTCGCGATGTACACCGTGCTGTACGTGCCGAAGATCTGGCCGCACAGCATCGCGATCGCGAAGTTCCGCAGCACCGGCCCGCCCCACACGAGGAACGTGAGGATCGCGAGGAACACCGTGAAGTTCGTGGCGATCGTCCGCGCGAGCGTCTCGCTGACCGACTTGTTGATCAGCGTGGTGGTGTCGCTGCGGCGGTACCGGTCCTTGTTCTCTCGGATCCGGTCGTAGATCACGATCGTGTCGTTGATCGAGTACCCGAGGATCGTGAGCAACGCGCCGATCGTCTGCAGATCGAAGCTGAGCTGGAACACGACGAACACGCCGATCGTCATGCTGATGTCGTGGAACAGGGCCACGACGGCGCCCGGGGCGTACTCGAGGTCGAACCGGAACGCGGTGTACACGAGGATCAGGCCCATCGTGGCCAGCATCGCGACGAACCCGGACCGCCGCAGCTCGGCACCGACCTTCGGGCCGACGGAGTCGGTGGACAGCACCTCGAACGTGTGCGCCCCCATCTCGGTCGCGATCCGGTCCTTGATCCGCTCGGCGAGGCCCGGGATCTCGATCGCGATCTGGAGCTCGTCCTTTCCGGGCACGGTGTGGGCGCCCGGGAACACCTTCTGGAGGTCCTTCTCGACCTGGACGTACTCCTTGTACGGCGCCTCGTGGGTGACGAGGAACCGGGCGGAGACCTCGGCCGAGGACTGGACCGCCTGGACCCAGTTCGGGCCGTACAGGTCGGCCAGCGCCTTGCGCACGTCGCCCTCGAGGCCCTCCATCCCGAACGTCGGGTCGGAGATCCGGACCATGAACTGGCCCGAGTCCTCCCCGTTCACCGCGACGACCGAGTCGTCGCCGAGGCCGAGGTGGCGCAGCCCAGCGCGCAGATCGCCAACGTCGATCTTCTCGTCGAACTTGAGGTGGATCTCGGTGCCGCCGGTGAAGTCGGTGCCGTAGTTCGGCCCGATCACGAAGAACGCCAGCCACGACAGCACCACCAGGACCCCGGACGTGGCCATCGCCGGGTACCGCCACCGACAGAAGTCGATGTCGAGGTTGTCGGTCCAGGTCTTGAACCGCTCGATGAAGTCGAACATCGGTGCCTCAGATCCGCAGCCGCGCAGCCGAGCTGCGGGTCAGGACTTCCATGATGGTGCGCGTCACGAACACCGCCGTGACGAGGGTGGTGACGATGCCGACGAGCAGCGTGACGGCGAACCCCTTGATCGGGCCCGTGCCGTACGAGTACAGGACGATCCCGGCGATCGCGGTGGTGATGTTCGCGTCGAGCACGGCCACCAGGGCCTTCTCGAACCCGATGTCGACCGCCTTGCGCGGGTGGACCCCGAGCCGCAGCTCCTCCCGGATCCGCTCGTAGATGATGATGTTCGAATCGACCGCCATCCCGACGGTCAGCGCGATCCCGGCGATCCCGGGCAGGGTCAGCGTCGCGCCGAACAGCCCGAGGGACGCGAGCACCATCAGCACGTTGACGGTCAGCGCGATGTCGGCGATCACCCCGGAGGTCTTGTACCAGATCACCATGAACAGGTAGACCAGGACCGAGCCGAGCACCGCGGCGATCGTACCCTCGCGGATCGCGTCCTGCCCGAGGCTCGCGCCGACCTGCCGGACCGAGGCCACCACGACCGGGGCGTCGAGCGCGCCGGTCCGGAGCACCAGGGCGAGGGTCTGGGCGTCCTTCATCGGGTCGTCCGCGCCGCCCATCTCGATCCGAGCGGCGCCGCCGCAGATCCGCTCGCGGATCGACGGGGCCGACTGGACCTTGTTGTCGAGGATCACCGCGAACCGCTTCCCGACCGCCTGGCCGGTGATGTCGCAGAAGATCTGGCCGCCGCGCGGCTTGAACTCGAGCGTGACGTACGGCTGCTGGTTCTGGTCCCACCCGACGCCGGCGTCGTTCACGTCGTTGCCGGTGAGCACGATCTCGGCCTTCAGCGGGTAGGCCTGGACCCGCTGATCGGTGCCGTCCGCGTCGACCTGGTACTCCCACAGGATGATCCGGTCCTCGTCGAGCCGGTTGTTCTCCCACAGCCAGATGTCGAGCAGCTCGTCGTCGAGGAACTGATCCTCGGGCATCTCGGCCTTGGCGGCGGCGAGCATCTGCTCGAGGTACGCATCGTCGAACTCTTCGTCGACCATCCGGAACTCGAGCACCGCGGTGGTGCCGATCGCGTCGACCGCGGCCTGCACGTCGTCCATCCCCGGCAGCTGGACGTTGATCCGGCCGCCGGACTTCTTGACGATCGACGGCTCCTTCACGCCGGTCGCGTTGACCCGCTTCCGGAGCGTCTCGAGCACCTGCTCGACCGCCTGATCGCGGACCTGCTCCTGCCGCGTGTCCGACAGCTCGAAGTGGTGCTCCGACCCGTCGGAGTCGACGTACACGTACTCCGGGGCGCGCTTCCGCAGGAACGTCTGGAGGTCGCCCAGGGGCGCGGCGGTGGTGATCTCGAGGACCGGGCGGGTGTGCGACCGGCGGACCGAGTCGACGATCACCCCCTCCTTCGCCGCCTGGTCCTTGAGGTAGGCGCTGTCGCGCTGGACCTGACCGAGCACCGCGTCATCGAGCTCCACCTGGAGCGTGAGGTCGATCCCGCCCTGGAGATCGAGGCCGAGCGGGATCGCCGTGTCCGGCAGCATCCCGGTGAGCCAGGCCGGGACCTTCGACGGGGCGGCTTCGGTCGCGGCGACCGCGCCGTCGTCCGCCGCCGCCTTCGGGGGCACCGGATCGCCGAGCTTGCCCGGCAGGGGCCCCGACGCGAGCATCGCGATCGCGTCGCCCGGATCGCCGACGGTGTACAGCGCGCCGTCCGGCAGGACGACGCCGGCCACTCGACCGTCGACCGTCACCGCCCCGAGCGGGATCCCGGCCGGGAACGTGGCGCCGTCGGACCAGCTCAGCTTCGCGCCGCTGTCGGTCGGCTCGCCGTGGCCGACCGCGATCGGGAGCGCCACCGTGTCGGCGGCGACCGTCAGGCCCGCGAGGCGCGGGATCTGCGTCGCCCAGTAGTCCGCGTCCGCCGGGAGCGCCGCCTTCAGCGCGTCGACCACCGGACCCGACGCCGACGGCGTGCCCGCCGGCACCGCGCCCTTCGGCTGGAGCTGGATCACCGCGTCGATCGCGTGGACCTTCGCGACGCCCGGCGGCCGGGACAGCGCCGCGACGGCCTCCTTCGACCCTCCGGCCGACAGCTTGACCAGCACCTGGCCGCGCGACGCCTTCACGTCGGAGACTGGGACCTTCGCCACCTTCAGCCGGGTCTCGAGCGCCTTCGCGAGGTCGTTCGCGTCACCGGCGCTCACCGGGAGCTCGAGATCGAGCGCCGCCCCCGAACGCACGGGGGCCTCGACCGACTGGGCCGCCGCCGCGAACCGCGACTCTGCGCTCTCCCGCAACACGGTGGGGAGCAGGACCCAGATCGACCCGACGAACAGGAAGAAAACCGAGCCGATCCGAAACCAGTAGATGCCTTCCACGCTGTCCGCTCCTTGCGCGCTACCCGCTCTTCCCGACGTCTCCGCCCTCGGCCGCCACGGTCCTGCGCGCGATCGTGGACTTGTCGACCACGATCCGCGTCTTGTCGGACACCTCCAGCAGGATGGTGTCCTCCGCGACGTTGGACACCACCCCGTGGATCCCGCTCGCGGTCACGACCTTGTCGCCGCGCGCCAGTGACGCCACGAGCTTGTCGTGGTCCTGCCTCTCCCGGACCTGGGGCCGGATGATCAGGAAGTACATCACGCCGAACACGAGCAGAATCGGGACGAAGTCGAGCGGATTCACGGGCCACCTCGCGGGGCAGCCCCCGCGCGAATGTCCGGAAAGAGAAGCACCGCGGCGACGCGGTCAACCCCACCGGTTCGAGCGGGCTCGTCTATCGGCTCGGGACCCCGTCCGCCAGCGGATTCCGACCGCGCGCGCTCCGCCAGCCCCTCAATCCTGGAAATGGCTCAACGACGGGGTGGGGGTCGCTCCCCGCGGCGTCGCGGCGTCGCGCTGCTCGAGGAACGCGTACGCGGCGCGGATCGCTTCGATCGTCGCGGTCCCCTTCGGCGAGCGCTCGGAGAACACCTGGTCCGGATCGAGCTCGTCGAGGATCCCGGTCGCGCGGAGCCCGTCCAGCAGGTCCTTGCGGACCCCGCACAGGATCACCCGCACCCCCCGCTCCTGGAGCTGGCGCATGAACACCACGAGCTCGTACAGGCCGACGGCGTCCGGGTTCCGGACCCGCTTGACCCGCAGCACCACCACCTCCGCGGCCCGGTGCGAGATCAGCGAGAGGTGCTCCTCCAGCGCGATGCTCGACCCGAAGAACAGCTCGCCTTCGAGCCCGAAGATCGGTACCCGCTCGTCCACCGGGTAGATCCCGTCCTCGCGCTCGTGGACGATCCCGTCGGCGCCGACCACGAACTCGGTCATCGTCATCCGACCGGCCCGCGGCACGGCGAGGAGGAACGAGCAGAACACGCCGATCAGGATGCAGAACTCGACCGAGATCGCCACGGCGGCGACCGCCGTCATCAGCACGATGAACGTGTCGAACCGGGTGGCGCGCAGGTGGAACCACAGCGACCACCAGTCGATCATCCGGAACGCCGACACGATCAGCAGCCCGGCGAGCGCGGCCTTGGGCACGTACTGGGCGAGCGGCGCGAACAGGACCACGATCAGCGCCACCGCGACCGCCGAGAACACGCCGGACCACTGGGTGACCGCGCCGGCCTGCTGGTTGATCGCCGAGCGGGTCAGCGAGCCGGAGCCGGGGATGCATTGGAAGAAGCTCCCGGTCATGTTCGCCAGGCCCTCGGACAGGCACTGCTGATTCAGGTCGAGCTTCTGGCCGGTCTGGGCGGCGATGTGCTTCGCCATCGCGAGCGCCTCGAGCAGGCCGAGGGTGGCGATCGCCATCGCGGAACCAGACAGCTCTCGGACGTGCTCGGGATCGAGCTGCGGGACCTGGAACGACGGGAGCTTCGGCGGGATGTGACCCACGACCGCGACCCCGTGCTCATTCAGGCCGAGGAACCAGACCAGCGTGGCCATGCCGACCACCACCAGCAACAGCTCCGGGAGCAGCGGCAGCCCAATCCGATGCTTCACCCGACGGACCACCAGGATCGCGCCGATCGTCCCGAGTCCGATCGACACCGTGGGCAGGTTCGGGATCCCTCCCTGGCTCCAGGTGGCCCACAGCCGCACCAGGAAGTGGTCGTGGGGGTCTCCCTTCGACGCCCATCCGAAGAGGTTCCGGATCTGGTCGAGGACCAGCAACAGACTCGCGCCGGCGGTGAACCCCACCACCACCGAATGCGAGATGTACCGCGTCAGATCGCCGAGCCGGAGCAGGGTGATCGCGGTCTGGAACGACCCGACCAGGAACGCGAGCACGATCGCGCCCTCGACCTTGTGCTCGGGCGGGAACCCCGCCAGCGCCGACAGCACCGCGATCGAGATCACGTTCGTCGGGCCGTTGATCAGCTGCTTCGACGAGTCCAGCAGGGCGCCGACCGCGGTCATCACGATCGCGGTGTACAGGCCGAACTCGGCCCCGACCCCCGCCGCGAGCCCGTACGCCATCGCCTGTGGGACGGCCACGGTCGCCACGGTGAGCCCCGCGACGAAGTCCGCCCGGGCGTCGGGCCATCCGTAGTTCCGGAGCGACTCGAGCGCCGGGATCCGGCGGTACAGCAGGTTCGTCACGACACCGTCCTGAGCCTCGCCAGGCTAGCCGCCCCGGCGGAGCTCGTCACGGAATTCCGCCACGGGCAACGGATTGCCGGCGGATCAGCCCCTGCACGTAGCCGATCGATTCCCACATCCCGGACGGCTCGGCCGTGCCGGTGGATGCGGTGCCGGTGCCGGTCCCCGTGCCCGCGGCGCGCGCCCCGTCCGCGTCGTCGTTCGCCGCCCACCACGCGAGATCCAGGGACCCGAGCTCGCCCTCCACGGTGAACGACATTGACAGGCCCTCGCGATCCCACAGCTCCGGGCTCGGCCACTCCGGCGGCTCGAGGGTGCCGGTCACGTCGTCCGACGGGACCTCGACCGCCACCGACGAGCGGCTCGGCCCGGTCGACGCGAGGGTGGACCCACCCGCCCCGAACAGGAACGGGTCCGCCGCCAGTGACAGCGACAGCCCCAGCTCGTACACCGGCGGGCACCCGTCGATCGGCGCGCCGAGGCCCTGATCGGCCGTACCGTCGTGGGGTGCGCCACCGAAGAGCCGTTCGCCGGACCGGACCCGGACCCGAGCGCCGTCGACCGCGCGATCGCCCCGGTCCTGTGGGCGACCTGCGGCGATCCGGTGTGCTCCGGCTGGTCGCCGAAGGGGCTGCCGCGGTGCCGCGGTCGTCAGGTCGGTGACCCGTGCGATCCGCAGTACCTCGGGATGGAGTGCGATCCGCACGACGCCTGCAACGTCACCCTGCAGTGCGCCGAGACCGACCCGATCGATCCGACGGGCTGCCCGCTGTAGGACAGGGGGCCCGGACGCCCGGAGCCAGCGCTCCGGGCGCGGGCGCCGCCGTCACAGCAGGCTGATGACCAGGGTGACCATCGTGGTCTGGTCGAGCTTCTCGAAGCCCTCGACCGGCACGTTGTCGAAGATCAGCGCGTGCGAGACCTTCAGCGACAGCTTCCCCGACAGGGTCGACGTGACCGCCGCGGTGTTGAGCAGGCGCAGGTCCTCGAAGTCGACCAGGTTCTCGTACAGCTCGAGCGTGTCGGTCACCGACACCTTGTCGTTGAAGTTGTGGGTGAACCCACCGAGCACCCGGGCCGCGATCACGTTCTGGTAGTTCGGATCGGGATCGCCGAAGTAGTCTTCCTGCGCCCAGTCGAACCCGAGCTCGGTCTTGACCTCGCTCTTGTCGTTCTTGACCAACAGACGCGAGTATCCGAGCTGTTCGTGGGCGCGGATGTCGTACCCGGCGTACTTGTCGTGGAACGCGCCGGCCAACACGTACAGACTGTCCTTCTCCGACAGGAACCGATCGTACCGGGCGTCGGCGAACAGCCGGCGGACGTTCTCGACGTACTTCTTCTCGTCCACCGGCGCCGCGGTGGTGGTGCCGAGGGTTCCGGTGGTCACCACCGGGATCGGCTTCGCGCCACCGAGGTTCAGGCCGGCGCCGAACGACACCTGGTTCTTCTTGACCTTGTGGGTGGCGTTGAGCAGACCGTTGACGGTGTAGAAGTTCGAGTTCCCGGTCGCGAAGCTCCCGCCGAGCTCGCCGGTCACGTGGGTCTCGGCCTTCTCGGGCTTCTCCTCCGGCGGCTTCTGCGCACCGGCGAACGTCGAATCCTCCGCGTTCGCGGTCATGGCGAAACCGATCCACAGCAGGCCGCTCATCCGTTCCTCCGATAGTCGCGTACACCTAGCGCGTCGCGGGCCGGGTGGCGCTTACGCTCGCCTGTCGCGGGTCCGCACCGTAGCACATCCAGATGTTTGCCGTCACGGCCCGATCGCGCCAGGGATCTCGAATGGCCAGGGATCCGAGGGTACGCCGAGGAATCCGAATCGATCGACCGGGGCGACCCGCCACCACGCGATCCCGGTCGCGGTGGAGGGCAACAGCAACATCGCCGGCCGGTGTTCGGGCTCCGCCACCGTCTCGGCGTAGACCAGACCGGTGAACGCGCGGTTGGTGGACACCTCGATCCGATACGCGAACGCGTCCGGCACCGGGTCCCACCGAAAGGTCGGCCGACCGAGCGGAGTCCGCGGCTCGGGGGTCCGCAGCGCCGTCTCCACCAGCAGGTCGACCGCCGGGAGCGGCGCGCCCCCGGTCGGCACCCGGGATCCTTGCCGGGCCGCGAGCGCGAGCTCGACCGCGCCGCCCTGGACGGCGCCGCCCAGAACTCGAATCGGCGCGGTGATCGCCTCGGCTCGCATCGCCTCCGCCCTCCCCGCCGGTGGCGAGCCCGCTCGCGGTGCGCACCGTCAGCTGGCCAGGGTGGGGCTCCCCGACGACATGGCCAGGAGCGCCCGAGGTGGGAGCACCAGGCGCGTCCGCGACGGTGATCGACCCCCGCGTCACGCGGATCAGCGTGCTGCGCCCGTACGACGACGCGAACGCGGACTCGACGATCACGCAGGTCGCGGCGTCGAGCACGACGTCGTCCGCCGAGGCTCCGTCCGCGTCGCACGCTGCGGCGATCCGGAGCGCGGCGTGGCCGTCGTCGCCGGTGCAGACGGTGGACCCGGTGGGCAGGCTGCGGAACGGGACGGCCGGGACGACGGTGCCCGCGGGGTCCCGGACCGACACGGCCCCGTCGATCGACAACAGGAACGCCTCCTGGTCGATCCCCGGTCCCGAGGCCGGCGGCGGCAGGGTCAGGATCTGCCCGACCACCGGCTGGGCGCCGGGCGCGAGGCCGTTCCGAGACCGGATCTCGTCCGCCAACGCGCCGTCACCGAGCGCCGCAGCGATCGACTCGACCGTGTCGCCAGCCCGGACCGGCCGGAGATCCGCGCCGAACGCAGCGAGCGTCGACAGCAGGAGCGCAGGGGCTCCGAGCGCGAGACCTCCGATCACGGCGCCCCCACCGGCGTGATCAGCGCGATCCGCCGATCGACCG
>JBEBJW010000093.1:0-11569 GCA_040079715.1 Myxococcota bacterium
CTCCACCACGACCCGCACGTGATCGGAGCGACGCTCCCAGCGCTCGTCCGCGAGGGCGGAGGGCTCCACGGGTTCGAACCCGAGGGCGACGGCTTCGTCCCAGCTCCGGGACCCTTCGGGATCCATGCCACCTCCAGTCCGTGTACCGGTTGGCCGCCCGACGTATTTCGTCTTGGGAGCGATGTCGGAGCGCGCCGAAATACACCACCCGCCGCCCTCGTCGGAGCGCCTCGAGGCCGCCCTGCGCCTTCCGCAGTCCGCTGCGGAGGACCTTCTCCATCGCCCGGCCCTTGGCCAGCTCGTCGACGAGCTTGTCGAGGTACCGGATCTTCTGCATCAGCGGATCCTCGACCGCCTCGACCCGCACGCCGCACACCACCCCGGCCGAAACAGGCGCGTCGACCTCGCTACAGCGACCTGCCGTCGAGGACCACGATCGTCAACGCGAACGGGTCGAGCCCATCGACGCAGCCGAGGTTCACCCGACGGGCGCCGGGCTGCGCGAGACCGGCGTAGCCGTCGGGCACGCTGGCCACCACGGTGAACGGGGCGACGCCGCAGGTCTCGCAGAAGCAGTGCTGCAGGTCTCGGTCGCCGAACCGGTACACGGAGAGCGACGCCTCGCCCGCCACCAGCTCGAACGCGGTCGCGGGGACGTACGACGACAGCACGGCCCCCTTGCGGACGCAGATCGAGCAGTTGCAGCGATACCCGGTGGTGATCGCCTCGCTGGTGAACCGGAACCGCACCGCGCCGCAATGGCAGCTCCCGCTGTAGGTCTCACGCGACATCCGGGTGAATCTCCTCGGTGGCGCCGTAACCCGCGTGTCGTCGGTCGGGCGAGCGCGACCGCGGTCCGGCGGAGTACAGGAGCACACCGGAGGGACCGATGGCGACGGTGGTGGACTACGTGACCGTGTCGACGGCGGGGCTCGAGTCCTCGCCGGTGGCCGCTGCGCTCGCGGGCCTGCGCGCCAACGAGGCGCGGTACTTCGCGAACAAGTACGGACACGGCTTCGCCGTCGACCCCGCCGACGCCGTGCCGGACGTGGTCGCGTGGGTGCACCAGGTCCTGCGGGAGCGCGACCTGACCATCGCGTCCCGCCCGTTGGAGGCGACCCGGTTCGAGGCCGACGGGACGCGGTTCGCGTACGTGTTCTACGAGAGCGGGCTCGCGATCAACGTGATGTACGGCCTCGCCGACGGGGGCAAGCGCGCGGTCGGGTTCAAGCTGTCCGACGGGATGGAGGTCCCGGCGGAGCTCGGGTCGTTCAAGTTCGCCCGCCAGAAGTCGAAGCTCGCCGGCACGATCCGCGGCTCGTACTTCGTGATCCGCGGAACGTACTGACCGGCGTCAGGGAAACCGCGGTCAGGGAAACAGCGACTCGTGCAGGCACATCGGCACGCCATCGTCGTTGTTGCAGTGGTACCACGGCGGATACCCCCACCCGGCACACGCCTCGTCGTTCAGGCACTCCTCGGTGCACGCGCCCTCCGACGCCCACGTCCCCTCGTCCTTGAAGCACGTGTCCGCCGTCACGTTCGTCGTGTTCCGGTCGAAGCACTTCGCCTGGCCGAGCGGGTACGCGTTGTCACCACGCGCCGGCGCCGTACAGCTCGGTGCACACCTCCGGGCACTGCCAGCTCGGCGGACCGTCGGTCGCGGGGTAGCACCGGCCGAGGTCCCCGGCCCCCACGCCGAGCCCCCAGCAGGTCAGCCCGGTGGCGCACTGGTCATCGCTCTCGCAGGTGCAGCCCGCCGGCTTGAACGGTTCGTCGCCGTCGCAGGCCTCGCACACCCCCCAGGTGTAGCTCAGGTCGTGGTGCTCGACGCACACCGACTCGCCGTCGCCGTCGGGGCAGTACCACCCGATCCCGAAGTCACCGTCGGGGTGCGCGGCGTCGTCCTGCTCGTCGAACGCGACCACCGACTCGCAGGTGGTCGCGGGCGCGGGCTCGGGCTCCTCGAACCCGATCGTCAGCACGGTCCCGCCGTACTGCGCGACCTCGTCGGGCACCGGCGGATACGGGAACGCGTCGGGGCCGTCGCCGTCGTCGATCCCGACCACGTCGGTCCAGTACAGCGGCCACCCGTCGCCCTCGTGCACGTTCGGGCCCACGCGAACTGCTCCCGACCGCCGTTGAGCGCGGTCACCGGGTCGGCGCCGCCCGCGAGGATCACGTCGCCGGCGCCGGTCACGGCCGCGGCGGTGGCGAGCGACCCCTGATCCCGGTGCTGGTCCCGACCCGGTCGTACGCGGCCACCAGGAACTGCTTGCGCGGCGCGAGCCAGCCCAGGTTCCACACCGAGTGGTGCCCGCCCGCCACGAACGCGGTGCCGACCGACACGCCGTCGAGGAGCAGCTCGCTCGCGGACGGGGCCACGTCGACGGTCGCCGTGCCGGTCTTGTCGGCCCCGTAGCCGTCGCGGCCGGACGCGCTGTCGACCCCCCCCGCGCCGCCCAGCGCGTCGCGCAGCGCCTCCGGGTCGAGGTCCATCGCCACCCCGAGATCCACGCCGTCGCTCCAGCGGTGGATCTCCGCCGCGGAGATCCGGACCGCCGGACCGAGGTCGTTGACGAAGTCGACCTCGAAGTTCGCCTGCGCGGTCGGCTCGGCGCCGTCCCGAGACTGGAGCTGCTCGAACCACGGGCCGCCGTCGGGCAGCACGTGCAGGACCGTCGGGTCGGCGGCGGCGGGCACGCCGAGCCACCCGAGCATCGTGTACATCATCGGGACCTCCGCGCCCCCGCTCCGCACGTCCCGTGCCGCTCGACCGGACGGGCGAACCGCCGGATCCGGCCGATCCGTGCATGCGCGCGCACCCGATCGACCCGCGCGAGCGCCAGATCCGGGCGAGGCCCGCCGTGGACCGGTCCGACCTCGAGCAGGTGGAGGTCCGCGGCGAGGGCCGCGGACCCGAGCGCCTCGTCGGTCACCCGCTGGTGGAGCGCCCGGTCCCACGCGGTCCGGACGACCCCCCACACCTCCGCCGGGCCGGGGGTGACCAGGTGCAGCGCGTCGACCGGGGCGCCGAGATCGGGTCCGGGCTGGGCGCGCCGGGCGACCACGGCGGCGAGCTCGAGTTCGCGCAGCTCGACCGACCCCAGGACGCTCCGCATGGGCTCTCCGTCGGGCCCCGTCGGTCCGCGGACGTGAGCAGGCACACCGTCCGACCCCATCCGCGCGAGCACCGAGCTGTCGGGGCGGACACCCGTGGCCTACGCGGGCCGGCTCCGCCGAGCCGTTCGGGCGCGGCGGGACAACACCCCCCAGAGCCCGAGGACCCACAGGAGCCCGGCCCCGGAGGGGGCGGTGCCGCAGCCACAGCCGCCGGGAGCGCCCCCGCCGTCGACGCAGTCTTCGTCGACCTGTCCGTCGCAGGTGTCGTCGCGATCGTTGCAGCGCTCCACGGCCTGCGGGGAGACCTCGGCGTCCGCGTCGTCGCAGTCGGTGCCCCCTTCGCAGCAATCGGACCCGGGACAGACCACCGCAGGGTCGGCGTTCACCCCGTCGGCGTCGACGTCGCACAGGTCGGCCCCGTCGCAGTCCTCGTCGACGACGGAGTACGGCGTGTCGTCGAGCAGCGGAGAGATCGCGGGGTCGCCGTCCTCGCAATCGAACGGGCGCCCCCCGACCGCGAGCGCGCATGCGCCGTCGTGGTCGCCGTCCGAGGACGCGTCGTCGCCCACGCACCGATCGCACGGGTCGCCCGCGCCATCCCCGTCCAGATCGGCCTGATCGGGGTTGGGCTGCGTGCAGTTGTCCGCGAGGTCGTCGATCCCGTCGCCGTCGGTGTCGCCGGGGTCGAGGTGGACCTTGATGTACGGAGGCCAGGTGTTCGCGACGGCCGGCCCCGAGTCCGCGTCTCCCACGCCCGCGTACGAGACGACGTCGGAGAAGTACGGCGGGACGTCGTGTCGGCCGCTCCCGACACCGGTGACGCGGGGAAACAGCGAGGCGTCGGGGTTCGAGCTGAAGAAGCCCACGTAGCAGGTCTCCCCCGCGCCGAGATCGAAGACCGTGCTCGATCGGACCCACGCGTCCTCACCGGTGCCGACCGTCTCGGGACCCGTGCCGACGCGGCCGGCGAACCGGCTCGGCTCGTCGTGGACTTCCAGATCCTCGCGGAGGTCGTGGACGGCGTGTACCGCCCGCCACTGACCGTCAGAAGTAGTACCGGAACCCGGCGGTGCCGCGCGGCTGGATCCAGCACCCGGCGTAGAACCCGCTGTAGCCGTTCAGCCCGCTGCAGTAGTTCACCGGGAACACGCCGACGCCGGTGGTGACGAACGCCTCGCCCGGGAACGAGGTGAACTGGAGCGCCGCCCCGACGCCGCCGGTGGCGCCGACCTGGGCCGCCGAGTAGCCGAGGGCGCTGTACAGCCCCAGGTCGGCGCCGACGAACCACCACACCGGCAGGTCGGCCCAGTCGAACTCGAAGTCGAGGAAGTTGTCCTCGAACCGGGCGCCGACCTCGTGGTAGGTGAACAGCGTTCCGGCGTGGAACGAGATGCCGGCGGGCTCACTGAGCCAGACCTTGCCCGACAGGTTGAGGTACGTGCCGTTGCCGACTTCGGCGCCGAGCCCGAGCGTCCGGTCGGTCCCGATCTCGCTGCCGGCCTGCGCGACGCCGACGAGCGCGGCGGTCAGGGGAATCCACATGTCGTCCCTCCAGGAAGGTCGACCCCTCTATGCGGGGTCGGGGTGAGGGGCCGCGATCCTGAAACGTCTCGGTACATTCACCGGAGCCGGGTCGGCTCGCTGTCGCGCTACGGACCGCGCTCCACCGGAGTCCGGATCCGCGCCGGAGGATCCGGCTCCGGCGCCGGAGTTGAGCCTCGCTCGCCCGAATGCGATAGCGTGACTCGTGCATCCACTGGCGATTCCTTGCCTGGCCATGGGGTCGGTGAACGCCTACCTGGCCTGCTACCACCTCGTGCTGTTCGTTCGGCGGCGCCAGGCGACAGAGCATCTGCCGTTCGCCGCCCTGTGCATCAGCGTGGCGGCCTACGATCTGGCCAGCATGGGGCTGTACGGCGCGACGTCGCTCGCCCAGGGCCTGTTCTGGCAGCGCCTGCAGCTCGACCTGGTGTGCCTGATCGCGGCGAGCATGATCGAGTTCGTCAGTGTTCTGGCCGGGATCCGGGATCGCCGGGTGGTGCGGTTCTCGCGGTACTGGTTCGCGCTGCTGCTCCTGGCCACGCTGGCGGGCGGGCCGGATCTGACGCTGTCCGTGTCCACCCCCTCGATCAAGCCGATCCGGTGGGGGGACACCCTGGTGGTGACCTACTTCGAGAGCGAGCTGGGCCCGGTGTACCTGCTGGTGGTCGCCAGCGCCGTCGCCGCCTACCTGTACCTGCTGGTCAGCCTGGTTCGCCGGGGCGGCGTGGTGAAGCACCGCTGGCCGATCGTCGGCAGCCTCGTGGTCTACTTCCTCGGGATCGCGAACGACATCCTGGTGGCCGGGTCGGTCTACCCGTTCGTGTACGTCAGCGAGTACGCCTTCATGGTCATCGTCCTCTCGATGGCGTACGTGCTGCTGGACAGCTTCGTCAGCCTCCATACCCAGCTCGAGAGCCTGAACGTCGACCTCGGACAGCGCGTCGACGAGCGGACGGCGGAGATCCGCCAGCTCAACGAGGAGCTCAGGCGACAGGCCGAGCAAGACGGCCTGACCAGGGCCTACAACCGCCGCTTCTTCGACGACTACCTCGCGATCGAGTTCGGCCGCGCGACCAGCGGACAGCTCCGCACGCCCACCTCGAACGGCCCGGTCCCGGTGACCTTCGGGCTGGCGCTGATCGACATCGACGACTTCAAGCAGATCAACGACACCCACGGCCACCCCGTCGGCGACGCGGTGCTCAAGGAGCTGGTGAGCGTGATCTCGGAGCACAAGTTCCTGCGCGACCTGGTGTGTCGGTACGGAGGCGAGGAGTTCGCGCTGGTCCTGACCAACACCTCGACCGAAGGGGTGGCGCGGGCGACGGAGAAGATCTGCCGAGCGGTCCACGGCCATCCATTCTGCGTGGCGGAGGTGCCACCTGGCCTCCACGTCACGGTCAGCATCGGCCTGGCGCTGTCGGACGAGGTGCCCCGAGGACGGGCCGACAAGCTGGTCCAGCTGGCCGACTCCCGGCTGTACCAGGCGAAGCGCTCGGGCAAGAACCGCGTGGTCTCGGACGGCTTCGCGCCGGGGTGAGGTCCCGCAGCCTCGGCCCTCCCGGCTGTCTCCTGAACGGGATTGTGAGAATCTCCGCGGGCCGTGAGGGGCTCGGCGGTTCAGCGGGTGCGTTCTGGTTCGCTGCCGCGATGATCTCGGACCACCCACCGCGCCAGCCCGGCGCGCACCTTCGGCCCGAGGCCCGGCACCCGCTCCAACGCTGCCGACGACAACGTCCCCGTCGCGGCCCGGTGATCGAGCAGCCGACGCGCCCGCAACGCCGTGATCCCCGGCAGCTGGCGGAGCGTGGCCTCGTCGGCGGTGTCGAGGTCGATCGGCGCCGGCCACCCGAGCCGGGCGTACCGCGCGGGGGCGCTCCACGACGTCCAGCCCCGCCCCGCGGACCGCGAACGCACCCCGAGGTGGAGGACGTTCGGCTCGACGAGCCGCCCGGCATAGCCGTTGTCGAGGGTCTCCCGCTCGAGGGTGAACTCGAACCGGTCGCCGGTCCAGGCGAGGGGACCGCCGGTCGCTGGATCCAGCCAGCCGAGGACCGTCCGGACGATCTGCTCGAGCGGCTCGCGCGTGTGGACCAGCGCGGCCGTACCCCGGCCGTCGCCGAGGTGGACGAGGTAGTGCGACCGCTTCCCCTCGAGGCGATGGAACAGCCCGGCGACGCCCTCATCGGTCATGGAACCTCCTCCGCGGACCCGGCCCGGAGCACGTTCGGCGATCGCACGCCAGCCGGGCGGGGTGGGCGTCGCGCACGATCACCGACCGAATCGCGCGAGGGAGAGGCCCCCGTCAGCCGCCGAAGTGCAGGAAGACCCTCAGGCTCGTGGTGGTCGGCCCGTCGGGCTGCACCGGGAGCGCGAGCTGCTGCACGACCGCGTGGGCGCATGCTGCGGCAGGGCTCGGCGCGCCCGCGTGGTCGGCCACGCCCCGATCCCCTCCGGCGGCCGGCGGATCCGGCGGCGGCGGCACGGGCGTCACACCGATCCCCGCGTCGGACACCGACATCGACAGGTCGATCCGCTCCCACTCCCCGTCGAGCCCCCGACACCGCTCGAACGCGGAGACGTGCCGCTTCAGCGCGTCCTCCACCGCCGCGTCCACCGCGAGCCGGCGTTCGAGGCTCGGGGCGGCCGACCCGGCGAAGGTCGTCTCCATCAACGCGAACGACACCGAACCGCCCGACGCGAGCGGCGCGAGCACGCCCGTCGGGCCCGGCTCTGCGAGCGCGGTCGGAAGCCACCAGAGCATCGGGTGCATCCCCTACCCCACCGCCGATCGCGCGACCGGCGCTCGGGCGATCGCCGACGGCCTAACCGGCCGGGTCCGGATCGCCACCGGCCCGAGCGGCGGCGTAGGCCTCCTCCTGCGCCCGGCTCGACGCCGCGTCGCCGAGCGGCAGAACCAGGCCGTCCGGATCCGCGCCCGAGATCCCGAACCCCGCCCATTCGCACAGCGCTCCGACCACCCACGGCTCGAGCTCGGTCCGGCCGGATCGGCCCGCCCGGTAGCACTCGACGTCGAGGTCGTCGGTGTGGCTGTCGCCGGTGATCGCCCAGACCTCGGTTCCGAGCAGCTTGCCGAGCGGCCGGGCGAGGACGTTGCCGTCGCAGTCTTCGAGGTAGGACGCGAAGTTCCCCGTCACCACCCGGATGGCCAACGGGATCCGACCGCCGATCTCGTCACCCCGGATCAAGGTCAGGGCCGCGAGGTCGTCCTCGCCGTCGTCGAGCAGGCTCCGACAGGCCTCCCACAGACGGCCGACCGCCGCGGGGGGCACGGCGAACACGGTCCACATGGCCAAGGGGCGCTCCGCCCGGCGGTCGAATGCGGGTCGACCGTCCGGGAAATCCCGGGTATCCACGTCCGCCCCGCGTGTCCGCCAGACCCGATGGCGCAGGCAGCTCCGGCGCGTGGAGCGGAGCGAGGCGAGCGAGGGCACGGCGGCGGGACGGGCTCCCGGGGGCGCCTGTCGGACGACGGTCGACGACGAGGGGCCTGGACCGTGGTGGCGTGTCCGATTAGTCCGGCGCTCCCTGGAGGAACGTTGGACGACAGCACCCTCGCCACCCGATTCGATGCGGGCCTCGGCCTCGCGGGCAAGCACACCAGCGACACCCTCGAGGATCTCGCGAGCGGCGGTGGGCTCCCCGGGGCCTACGTGATCCGGAGCGGGACGTTGAGCATCACGCGCTTCGCCGTGGCGAACAGCGAGCGAGCGGTGGCGATGTTCGAGCAGGCGGTGAAGGGCGAGTTCGCGGACGCAGAGGTCGTGACGCTGGTGGTCGACAGCTATGCTCAGGTACCGGGCGGCGCTCGGATCGACGCGCTGGAGGTGCGGGTGGTGATCCCCGGCACCGACACCGCGGCGTCGATCGTCGTGCCGTACCAGCGCACGGACGGTGGGTTCACGTTTCCGAACGAGGCCCAGCTGATCGGCCTGACCGGGGTACCCGGCGGCTACGACGGCGCCCGGCTCCAGCGCATGTTCCTCACCGGGGCCGGGAAGGGGCCGTTCCCCCGCCGGGTGGGCGACGACTGGGCGAGCGCCGGTCCAGCGGCGAAGCCGGTCCCCGACCCACCGGACACGCGCTCCCTGACCGAGCGGATCGGTCGCATGGCAGCCCTGGCGCCGTTCGCAGGTCTGATCGCGGTGGCCGGCGCCGACGGTACGGTGGACCAGGCCGAGATGAAGACGTTCATGGAGGCGCTGCTGGGGTGCCAGGACCCTGTGGTGCGCGCCATCCTGGGCGCGGGGGAGCGCGATCCGGCCAACGCGGTCAAGCGCCTGTTCGCCGACGCGACGCTGGCGCCTCGGGCGCTCGCCGCCGCCGGAGCGATCTTCGAGCGCTCTCCCACCGGGCGGGCGGCGTTCATGGACATCTTGCGCCGGGTGGCCGCGGTGCACGGTGAGGCGTTGCGGGAGCCGGAGCGCGAGGCGCTCGCGCAGGTGGAGAAGGCGTTGGACGCGGGGATCGAGCTCGCCCTATCCGGACCCGACCCGTACGACGGCGCGTCCGCCCGCCGGGTCGAGCTGATGGACCACGCCGCGCTGGCCCCGTTCGCGATGTTCATGGCCGTCGCCGGCGCGGACGGCGAGCTCCAGAAGTCCGAGCTGGAGTCGTTCGGCCGCGCGCTGGACGCGGTGGCCGATCCGCTGCTCACCGAGATCCTGCACGCCAGCAGGCTGTCCCCCGTCGACCGGCTGGAGCGCCTGGGGCGGGACCGAGGCGATCTGGCCGACCGGAGCATCTTCGCCCTGGGCGTGCTCCTGGCCGAGGAGCCGGGGGGCGAGGCGGCCCGGACGGCGCTGCTGGCTTTGCTCGCTCCGGTCGCGGCCGGGCGTCCGACCGAGCAGCAGGTGCTCGACCGCCTGGCGGCCTCGCTGGTGGAAGCAGGCAAGGTCGCCAGCGAACGTCCACGCCCCGCGAACGGCGCCGCCCGGGGCGGGCTGACGTTCGGGTCGGCCGGCACCGGAGACGGGGGCAGCCGCACCCTCGTGTGGGTGGTCGCGGGGACGGCGGCGGTGGGCGCGGTCGCGCTCGGCCTGTGGCTGTTCGGCGGGTAGGCGCTCGGCGGCGCGCAGACCGGGCCGTCGCCCGAGGCGCGAACGGCGCGTCGCGCTCGGGTGTCCGGGTCAACCGACGAGCCACCGGCGGGCAGACCGCTCGGTCTCCGGGTCCTCTGGGTAGAAGCACTCGATCCGCAGCTCCTCCGCGGTGATGTCGCGCGGGGTCCCGAGGGTGAGCACGGCCGAGAAGAACCGGAACGACCGCTGGTCGCGCCGGAAGTGGATCGGCACCACCGGCAGCTCCTCGACCCGGGTCGGCTCGCGCGGGGCCAGCGGCCGGAGCTCCTCTACCAGCGCTCGGGTCTCGGGATCGAGCACCCCGCCGACCGCCTCGCGGCGGACGCGGGCGATCAGCGCGGGCGCGACCCGATCCCAGTTCGCGACCCACCGCCGCGCCCCCGTCGGATCGAACATCGTCCGCAGCAGGTTCGGGGTACCCACCGGCGGTTCGTCCAGGAGCCAGGTGAACAACCGCTCGGCCGGGCCGTTGGTCCGGACCACGTCCCACCGCCGGTTCAACACCACCGCCGGGTACGGCTCCTGTTGCCGCAGCGCCCAGTCCACCGCCCGGCGCACCGGTCCCAGCTGGTCCGCGTCGACCGAGCGGATCGGGTACGCGCCGGCGAATCCAGCCGCCGCCAGCAGCTCGTTCCGCTCCCGCAGCGGCACCTCCAGCGCGCTCGCGAGGATCAGGACCATGTCGCGGCTCGGGCGAGCCCGACCCGTCTCGAGGAAGCTGATGTGGCGGGCGGAGACCTCGGCGTCGGCTGCGAGGTCGGTCTGGCTGACCCGGCGGGCGGAGCGCCACCGCCGCAACAGGTCCGGGAAGCTGGAGGTCTGCATGGCCGGTGCCGTACCGCGCCCGTGCCGGGCGGGCACCTACCTCCGAGGTAAGCGTCGCGCCTCGGGTACCCGAGTACCTCTCCTGTGCCGCCACCGGCGAAGGAGAAGCGATGAGGCTGTACGGACATCCCTGGAGCATCAACACCCGCAAGGCGCTGGTCGTCCTGGCAGAGAAGGGCCACGAGGCCGAGCTGGTCTACGTGGACATCCCTCACGGCGGCCAGCGCCTCCCCGAGCACGTCGCGCGCCACCCGTTCGGCAAGCTCCCGGTGCTCGACGACGGCGACTTCCGGGTCTACGAGACCGCGGCCGTCCTCCAGTACCTCGACGCGCTGCTGCCGGGCCCGTCGCTCGCGCCGAGCGACGCGCGCGCGCGGGCGCGGGCCTTGCAGTGGGATCGGGTGCAGCAATCGTACTTCGAGCCCCACGCCCACCCGTTGATCGTCCACGCCCAGTTCTCGCGGGTCCTCGGGTTCCCGGGCGACCCGGCGATCATCGACGCCGGCCGCGCCGCGATGCAGCCCGCGCTCGACGTGATCGACCGCCACCTCCGCACCGCCGCGTACCTGACCGGCGACGACTTCGGCCTGGCCGACGTCACCTGGATGCCGTACCTCGACTACCTCACGGCGATCGGCGAGGGAGAGGCGGTGGCCGGGGGGCGGCCCGGGTTGGCCGCCTGGTGGGACCGGATCTCGCGTCGGCCGTCGTGGCAAGCCGTGGCCCGGAGCGGGCTCCAGCCGTACCAGGCCGGGGCGACCGCCGACGGGATCGCGGCCCAGTCGCGCGGGAGGTGGTCCGGGACCCCGAGCTGACCGCTAGCCCATGTGAAACGTGATGATCCGCCCGGTGGCCTGATCGGCGGTGTGCTGGCCGGCCCCCTGGGCCCGCACCGCCTCGTACAACTGCTTCGCCAGACCCACGCCCGGCAGGCTCAGGTTCATCTTCTCGGCTTCGGCCAGCGCGATGCCCAGGTC
>JBEBJW010000094.1:0-11472 GCA_040079715.1 Myxococcota bacterium
GATCCATCGGGGAGACCGTCGCGTCGCGGATCATCGCCGCCAGGGCCGCGTCGGCGTCGGTCCAGCCCGGGGTCGCGATCGTCCGGATCCCGTACGAGCCGAGGAGGAACGCGGCGAACCGCGGGTGGAGATCCTCGCCGGTGAGCCAGAAGTGCGGACCGACGGCGTGCCCGAGGCTCTCGTGGGTCTCGTCGAGCCACGCGAGCAGGTCCGGGTCCGACAGCGAGGTGCCGAAGAACAGGAAGCTGTACTCGGACGACAGCCAGCGGACGAGCGACCGGATCTCGACGTCGCGGGTCATCAGGCGGCGGTAGTCGCCGTGGCCGAGGACGAACTCGTCCTGGCGGTGCACGAGGTCGCCGTGGAGCTTCAGCAGCGGACCCGGACGGACCCCGGCCTTGACCTCGGCGTAGAACCGGCGGGCGTCGCGGCGGAACCGAACCGGCAACGCGTGGGCGTACCGCAGGTGCGGGCCCCGCTGCTCGAACGCCCGCTCGAGCGCGTCGTCCCAGTTCGTGGTGACGATCGCCGGCCACGGGCCGGTCGCGACCTGCCGGTGGGCGGATCGGAACGCCTCGACCGGGGGGTTCGCCCGCTGCCAGTCGGCCATCGCGGCGGCGCTGGCGCGGGCGAGGGCGGCGCGATCGCTGGAGGCGGCGATCGACTCCGCGACCACCGTCGGGCCGCGCTCCGCCCACAGCGCGTCGAACCCCGAGCCGCCGCCCCACAGCTGCTCGAGCAGCTGGCGCCAGTTCGGGTACAGCCCGGTCGAGATGCCAGCGCCGACGAACGGGATCACCCGGCGGTCGCGGATCCGGTCGACCAGCAGCTCGCGGGCGTCGCGGCTCACCGGCGCCTCCCGGCGACCAGGGCGTCCACCAGCGGCCCGAACCGGTCGCAGAACGCGGCGGTGCGCGCGTCGGCGGCGGCGATCGCGTCGGCCGGACGGGGCTCGGTGTGGCGTCGGATCGCGTCGACAAGCGCCGCCGGCTCGACCACCTCCGCCTCGTCGACCGGGAGGGTCGCGGCGAACCGGAGCTGGTGGTCGTCGACGTGCTCGCCGTGCTCCGGGCGACGCGGGACCACGATCGGCCGCCGACCCAGCGCCCGGGCCTGCAGGAACGACGACGACCCCGCGTGGAGCACCACCACCCTCGCCTCGGCCAGGTGCGCGGCGAACGCGGCCGGGCTCAGCGCGTCGACCAGCTCGGCGTGGGGCGCCGGCATCCGGCTCGGCCCCCGCTGGATCACCACCCGCTCGTCGAGCTCGGTCGCGACGCGATCCGCAGCGAGGATCAGCCGATCGAACGGCTGGTGGTGGGTGCCGACCGCGACGAAGATCATCGGACCGGCCCGAGCAGCGCGGCGCCGCGGTAGAACGCGAGCTGCTCCCGCCGCTGGACCACCACCCGATCCGCCAGCGGGGCGCACAACCGGCCGGTGAGCGACGGCCCGTCGACCCGGTCGTACACCTCGACGAACACCCGGGGGATCCCGCGGGCCCGGGCCGCCACGAACACCGGGACCGCGACCCCGGCGCCGGTGGTGACGACGAGGTCCGGGGCCTCGTCGGCGAGGATCCGCCGGGCGAGCAGGAGGTTCCGCGCGAGGTTCCGGACGCTCCGGTTCGTCGGGGAGGCCGCGAACGCGATCCGCTCGCCGGCGAGCATCGCGCGGGCGTCGGGCGTGTCGAACGTGATCCACGACCGGTCGTGCCGCCGCCACCACGGCGCGAGCCACACGAGCTGTTGGAGGTGCCCGCCGGCGCTCGCGACCAGCAGCAGGTTCATCGGCGTCCCCTCCCCTCGCCCGATGTCCGCGCCGCGATCAGCTCGGCGTAGACCTGCTCCCACCGCGCGGCGACCGCCGGCCAGCCGAACCGGTCCGCGACCCCGGCCGCCCGCTCGACCACCCCGGGGTCGATCGGCGCGAGGATCGCGTCCGCCGCGCCCGGCGCGCGCAGGTCGACGATCCGCGCCGCGTCGCGGTGGACCCGGAACGCGGGGATGTCCGACAGGACCACCGGGACCCGCGCCGCCATCGCCTCGATCGCCGCGATCCCGAACCCCTCGTACCGCGACGGCAGGACCACCCGGTCCGCCCGGCCGAGGGCCGCGAGCAGCCCCGCGCCGTCGAGGGCCCCGGTGAACCGCACCCGGTCGCCGATCCCGCGGGACCGGGCCCGGGTGGTCAGCGCGGCGATCGTGCCCGGCGCGTGCTCCGGCCCGACCAGCTCGAGGATCCACGGGCGATCCGCCGCCGGCGCGAGGGCGTCGATCAGGTCGTCGAGGCCCTTGTGGACGTCGATCCGCCCCACGACCAGCAGCCGGCCGGGCTCGGGACGACGGACCACCGCGGCGAACCGGGCGACGTCGACGCCGTCCGGGAGCACCTCGCCGTCGACGCCGGCGGGGGCGAGCGTGTCCCGGTCGGCGTCGGAGGTGAACCACACCCGATCGGCCCGCCGCAGCGACCACCGGGTGCGGGTCCGGAGCACCAGGCCCTTCACCGCGCGCAGCCGCGGGGTGTGGAAGTAGGCGCCGTGGGTCGACACGCCGATCGGCGCCCCGACCGCGGCGCGGCCGTCGACCAGCTGGTCGAGCAGGCCGTCGATCCCGTGGACGTGGACGAGCGACGCCCCGCGGCACGCCCGGACCACCCCGAGCGCGTAGGGGTAGATCCGCGGCCCGATCCGGACCAGCCGGACCACCTCGATCCCGTCGGTGCGCCCGTCGGTCCCCGCGCGCTCGGCCGGCGGGTCCCGCAGCGTCACCACCCGGACGGCGTGTCCGCGGTCGCGCATCGCGCGGGCGAGCCCGGCGACGCTCGCCTCGAGGCCGCCGATCCGCGGCGGCCAGGTCCGGCACACCTGGACGACGGTCACAGGCGACTCACCGCGTCGGAGGGGAGCTCGAACGTCCGCTCGGTCAGCGCGACCGACCGGACCCGCTCGAGGCGGAACACCCGCTCGCTCCCCCGGAGGTGGCAGTACCCGTGGAACTTCGGCAGGCGGACGAACCACGGGTCGACGTCGCGGGTCACGCAGCCGGTCGCGGGCTCGGAGGTGCTCTGGTACTCGATCGTGACCGTGCGCCGCAGCCGGCACGCGTCGCGGAGGACCTGCTGCTGGACCAGCCGGAGCGGCGAGTTCGGCGCCAGCGCGCCCACCAGATCGGCGAGATCGCGGACGGTGAACCGGCCGGCGGGGTCCAGCACCTCGACCATCCGGTAGAACAGGTCGAACGCGGCGCGCGCGTCGGACAGGGCGCGGTGGGCGCCGCGGACCGCCACCCCGAGCTCGCGGCACGCGTCGAGCAGCCCGTTGCGCTTGAACGCGAACAGCCGGCGGGCGATCGCGAGGGTGTCGAGGGTGACCGGGGGCGGCAGGACCACCGGGGCGCCGTCGAGCTCGCGGTGGAGGAACCCGAGGTCGAAGTCGACGTTGTGGGCGACCACCACGCAGCCGCGCAGGGCGGTGACCGCGTCGCCGGCGATCTCGGCGAAGAACGGCGCGCCGATCAGCATCGCGTCGGTGATCCCGGTGCACGACACCGCGTCGGCGCCCATCGGGACCCCGGGCCGGATCAGCGTCTGGAACTCGCGGATCACGGTCCCGCCGGCGCCGCGGACGATCGCGATCTCGCACACCCGGTCGCCCTTCGGAGACAGGCCGGTCAGCTCGAGGTCGAGCACCGCCACCGGCGCGGCCGCCAACCCGAGGTCCGCGAGGTCGGATCCGGGGCGGACCGGGCCGATCCCGACCTGGTCCGGCTCGGCGGCGCGATCGACCGATCCCCCGCTCACCGCCGCGGGGCGTGCCGGGCGCCGAACCGCGGCTGGGGCGGCTGGGGCAGCTTGCCGAACGCGCTGTTCGCCGCGCCTCCCGGGCGGGTGCCGCGCATCACCATCTGTTGGGCGAGGTCTTCGGGGAAGTACTGGTACCAGGTCTCGCCGAACTGCTGGGCGGGCTCGATCTTCTTCTTGTTCGCGATCCGCGACTGGAGCTCCTTGAGCATCGCGTTGCCGGGGATCGCGGTCAGGCCCTTGCCCACCGCCTCGAGGGCCTCGGTGCGCAGGCCGTCGCGGGACAGCAACGTGGCCCACACCGCGTACACGGTGGCGTCGGTCGACGAGGCGCTCGCCGCGGCCGCGAACTGCTTCCACGCGTCATCCTTGCGTCCCTGGCGCCAGTCGATGCACCCGAGGGACGCGAGGGCGATCGCGTTCCGCCACTTGCCGGCCTCGAGCTTCGGGCGGGCGTCGTCGAACTTGCGCTGGAGGTAGTCGATCATCCCGAGCTGGGCGTCGATCTGGCCGGCGAGCAGGAACTGCCACGGGCCGTACTTCTCCTTGATGTGGACGAGCTTCGTCTCGGCCTCGTCGATCCGGCGCTGCTGCAGGAGCGGCCCGACGGTCGCGATCTCGGCCTCGACCTGCTTGCCGGTGCGCCGGGCGAGCAGGAACATCACGAGCCCGATCACCCCGAGCGCGGGCACGATCCCCGCGACTGGCCCGAGCCAGACGGTGACCGCCACGAACGTCACCAGGCCCCCGCCGAGGGCCAGCAGCAGGTTATACATGCTTCGATGCGTAACGCGGACGACGGCTCGGCGCCGCCGCGGTGCCACCGTTCGGTCGACGTTCGGATCCGGCGTCCCCCGAGTGTCCCCGGGACTTCACCGATGCTGGTGCTCGCGTTGGTCGGGTCGTCGCTCGACGGGTGCGCGGCGATCGCCGTGCGGCGGGCGCTGTGGGATCGCTGGTTCGAGGGACACGCCGTGCTGGAGCAGCGTCGGGTCCGGCTCGAGGCGGCCCACGACCAGGCCGAGCTCCATCGCCTGCGCACCGGAGCGTGGCCGACGGACGCTCGGGTGCTCGGGTCGACCGCCGGGCCCCCCGTCGGACAGATCGCGATCGCGGTCACCCCCGACGGCGGGTTCGATCTCGTCGACCTCGGGTCGGACGGCCGACCCGGCAGCCGGTGCGGGTACGCCGACGAGCAGGATCTCCGGTGGTCGGCGCGCTGGTGACGATCAGCGCTCGCGGCCGAACCACTGGAGGTCGGCCGAGAACGTGCCGACCTCACCCTCGACCGACGCCCACGACTCGTCCCAGTCGACGAACCCCTCGAGCCGCGCGGGGTTCGCCAGCCAGGTGGTGAGCAGCGTGCTCGCGGCGAACGCGTGCTCGGCGCCGTCCTCGGCGAGGTACACCCCGGAGTACGCGATCGAGAACGTGCCGCACTCGGTGTCCGACCACACGCCCTCGCCGTCGAACGACTGGCCGTCGACCGTCACCACCACCGGCGCGTCGAGCTCTCGCGACGACCAGTCGATCGACACCGTGTGGGTGCCGCTCGCGGGCGTGGACTCGGCCGGGAACGACTCCCCGTCAATCGTGTAGGAGGCCGCCTGCGAGAACACCGACCACTCCCGCCCGTTCAGCGCGTCGGTGGGGGTGGGGCAGGTCTCGGAGCAGGCGGACAAGGCGACGGCGAGCCACATGCCGCCGAAGGTACCCGGATGCGCGGCCAGGTTCCAGGGGCTACGGTGGCGAGGTGGACGCGAAGGGCCTGCTGACGACGTTGGCGCGCGACGCGGGGTTCCGGATCACGCGGTTCACCCCGGTCCGCCCGACGCCGCACGCCGCGTTCCTCGACACCTGGCTCGCCCGCGGGCGGGCCGCGTCGATGGCGTGGATCGCCCGCGGCCGCGACGTCCGCGCCGATCCCCGGGTCCGGGTCCCGTGGGCCCGCACCGCCCTGCTGCTCGCGGTCGAGCACCACCACCGCCGCCCGCCGGATCCGGGCGGTCGAACCGGATGGGTCGCGCGGTATGCCTGGGGGCGCGACTACCACAACCTCGTCGGCAAGCGACTGAAGAAGCTCGGCGCCGCGCTCGACGCGCACGGGATCCGGTCGTGGGGCGGGGTCGACACCGCGCCGATCCTCGAGCGTGCGTGGGCCGAGGCGGGCGGCCTCGGGTTCGCCGGCAAGAACACGCTCCAGATCGCGCCGGGTCGCACGTCGTGGATGCTGCTCGCCGTGTTGTTCGTCGACGTCGACGTCCCGGGCGATCCTCCCCTCGGCGACCACTGCAAGGCGTGCACCCGGTGCCTCGTCGCGTGCCCGACCGCCGCGTTCGTCGGGCCCCGCGAGCTCGACGCCGCCCGGTGCATCTCGTACTGGACGATCGAGGCGCGCGGACTGCCGCCGGTGGAGCTCCGGCCGGGGTTCGGACGGTGGGTGTTCGGCTGCGACCGGTGCCAGGAGGTCTGCCCGCACAACCACCACCCGCCGGATCCGGACGAGGACGATCTGCTCCCGCGTCACCCGTACCTCGACCTCGACTGGGTCGTGTCGAGCCCGGACGACGTGCTGCTCGAGCGGTTCACCGGCACGCCGCTCCGCCGTCCGGGGGCGGTCGGGCTGAAGCGGAACGCGCTGATCGTCCTCGGCAACCTCGGCGACCGCGACGGGATCCCGGCGGTCCGCGGCGCCCTCGCCCACCCGTCGGAGGTGGTGCGGGACGCTGCGCGGTGGGCGCTCGACCGCCTCGGATGATCCGAGCCGATCGCCGTCAGAACCAGGAGAACGGGCTCCAGCCCTCCTTCGGCACGATCAACCCGATGATCGCCATGCACATCTCGTCGCTGGTCTCCTCGCCCCACCACACGTCGTGCGGCGCGTCCTGGCCCGACGCCTCGAGGTGGAGCGGCAGGTACGGGTTGCTCTCGCTGTTGTCGTACATGCACTGGACCCGGACCCGATCGTTGCGGTGGATCACCGGCAGCGGCCCGGTCGACGCGTCGTACGTGTAGTCGCGCTGGAAGTCGAACCGGAACCCGGGCGTGTGGACGAGGCAGTCGTCCTGCAGGTCGTCGGTGTGGTCGATCGTCACCAGCATGTCCGTGCCGAGGTAGTGCATGTGCGGGGTGATCGCGAACACGGTCATGTCGGCCGAGAACAGGAGCGACGTGAACCACATCTGCACCGTCTCGACGTGATCGGGCACCCCGGCGGGGATCCGGAACTCGGGCCGACCGACGTCGTTCGGACCCGGCTGGACCGCCGCCCCGAACGGCACGTCGACCATGAACCAGCTCGCGTACTGCTCGGGCTCCTGGTCGGTCCACTGGATCCGGAGCGTGGTGCGATCGAACTCGGTCGTGGTCCCGGTCGGGTGGTAGTGGACGTTCAGGACGAGGCTCGCCCCGACCTCGACCGGGGTGCCGGTGTTCGGCGGCGTGCGGACGGGCTGGGCGCCCGGGGTCCAGGTCCCGACGAGCTCGGTCGGGAAGATGTCCGGGAACCCGCTGCAGCCGTACGCGCCGTCGGATCCCGCCTGGCCGGCGGAGGTGTCGTTCGGGTCGTTCCACACGAGCACGTGGTGGACCACCAGCTCGTTGTCCGGCACCACCTGCAGCGCGGTGATCCACCGTCGCTCGGTGTTCGGCATCGGGATCCGGAAGCACTCGTAGATGTCGCCGTCGCCCTCGACCGCGAACGGCTCCTGGATCGGCAGCTCGACGTCGATCTCCTCGGCCGACAGGTCCTCGGGTGGGCGGACCACCGCCGGGACCGCGGTCGCGGGGTCGCCCTCGGGCATGTCGGCGTCGACCCAGTCGTACACGAGCTGCTTCTCGGCGTCGGACAGCGTGGGATCGTCGACCCAGTCGAGCCGGGTGTCGCACAGCGCGTCGTCGACCGCGTAGAACGGCGGCATCGACCCGCTCTCGATCGACGCTCCGATCGCCGGACCCCACGGGACCGCCGCCTCGTACGTCTCGACCGAGAACGGCCCGATCCCGCCTGCCCGATGGCACGCCGAGCACCGATCCGCCAGCAGCGGGGCCACGTCCTGGTACCAGGTGGGATCCGCGTCGCTGCCGTCGGGATCTTGCGGGTCGGATCCATCGGTCACGGTCGGATCCACCACGGTCGGATCGCCGGCCGGATCCATCGAGGATCCCTCCGGATCACACGCCACGAACCCCAGGACCGGGATCAGCATGCGCCACGCCATGGACACCCCCTCGGAGGCGCAAGGATACCGGCCGCGAGCGGTCGGTCGCCACTCGCATCGGACATCCGCCGATTCGGAAGGATCGCCCTCCCCTGTGGACGGCGGGACGACCGAGGAGCTCACATGCCCGTGGTGCCGGTGGTGTCGGCGGCGAGGACGTGCCGCCCCGCGATCCCGAGGTCGATCGCGTAGATCCGCTCGCGGTTCGTGACGTACAGGGTGGTGCGCGAGAACCCGCCGTACCCGGCGCCGAACCGGGCGCTGGAGAACGTCCCCACCCCGTCGAGGGTCGCGATCGGCTCGACCACGCCGTCGTCCACCCGGATCCGGAACACCCGGCCGTAGCTGCTGTCGACCCCGTACAGATTGCCGCAGATGTCGGTGACCAGCCCCTCGACGAGCGTTTCGGTCTCGAGCAGCGTCACGAACGGCTCGGACCAGGCGCCGTCCGACCCGCGGCCGACGTACCCGACGGTCCCGCCCGTCGCGCCGGTGTACGAGAACCGCGACAGGTACAGTCGGTCCTCGTCCGGGGACAGGGCCACCGCGTTCGCCGCGGACTCGACCACGACCTCGGCGGTCGCGGCGTACGGATCGACCCGCCGGACGTCCCCGCGCCCGAGGAACTCGGTCGAGTACACCATCCCGTCGGTGCTCACCTCGAGCCCGTTCGGGAAGCTCAACGCGGACGCGATCACCACCGATCCGCCGGTCACGCCGTCGATCCGGATCAACGACCCGGTGGCCGGCGACGCGATCACGAAGTCACCGGTCTCGAGCGCCCGGATCCCCGCCGGATCGCTGTTGATCCCGACCGCGATCGGGGCCGGCGGCCCGCCCTCGGCGCGGAACGCCACGAGGTCGTTGTTCCGCTGGGCGACCAGGTTCCCGTGCAGATCGAAGTCGAAGTCCTCCTCGGTCCGGATCGGGAGGGTGGTCACGACGAACGGGCCGGCCGGGGGCAGGTCCACGCACGCCGGGTCGATCGGGGGCGCGGTGTCGGTCGGCCCAGTGTCGCCGGTGACCCCGGTGGCCCCCGTCCCGCCCTGTGGGTCGGTCGGCGTCGACGGCGCGTCGGTCGCGGGATCGACGGGCTCGGGCCGCGGTTCGGCCGGTCCGGTGCACCCGACGATCATCCACAGGAATCCCACGGCGACCTCCGCTCGACGATGGCCGGTCGAGGGGTCCGCCGTGTTCACACGGCTGTGAACCCGGTCAGGTCTCGGCGACGCCGGACACGGCCCGCTCGAGCGCCGACGCGTCCTTCACCACCGCCCCGACCTGCCCGACCGCCATCGCCGCCACCGACGAGGCGAGCCGGCCGGCCCGGACCGGAGACCACCCCTGCGACAGCGCGTACAGGAACCCGCCGGCGTAGGCGTCGCCCGCGCCGGTCGTGTCGATCGCCTTCACCGGGTACACCGGGATCCGGTACACCTCGCCCTCGTGCACGACGAGGGATCCGCGGGCGCCGAGCTTCACCGCGACGATCCCGAGCTCGCCGTGGTGCGCGATCCGGCGCGCCGCGGCCTCGGGGTCCTCGAGGTCGGCGAGCGCCCTCGCCTCCTCGATGTTCAGGAACACCACGTCGACGTGTTGCTGGAGCAGGTTCCAGAACAGGTCGCGGATCTGGGCGACCACGAACGGATCCGAGGCGTCGAGCGACACCACGGCGCCCGCGCCCTCGGCGATCGTCAGGCCCTCCATCGTGACCTGGCGGTTCGGCCCCTCGAGCAGGGTGTACCCCTCGAAGTGCGCGACCCGCGACTGGCGGAGCTCGTCGGCGAACGGGCCGAGGTCCGGCAGCCGGGTGGCGGCGCCGAGGTCGGTCAGCATCGTCCGCTCGGCGTCGCGGGCCGAGATGATCGACAGGCACTTCCCGGTGGCCGCGACCTTGGTGAACCGCAGCCGGTGCGATCCACAGGCGCGCTCCATCATGCTCGCGTACAGCAGGCCCATCTGGTCGTCGCCGACCTGGCCGCTGTAGATCGCCCGCCCGCCGAGCCGGCCGACGGTGGCGATCGTGTTCGCGCACGATCCGCCGGAATCGAACACGACCCCGGACTGTTGGACCCGCTCGTAGACCTCGGTCCAACGTGCGTGATCCACCAGGTGCATCGTCCCACGGACGAGCCCGAGATCGTCGACCAACGAATCGTCCTGGAGCACCACCAACGCGTCCATCAGCGCGTTGCCGATGCCGGCGACGTCCCAGCGCATGGATCCTCCCGCCCGACCCGCGGAACTAGCGTGCACGCGGTGGGTCGTCAACGTTACGGCGGCGGAGCCGGGGGTGGTTTGGCTGCTGAGACGCGCTGGCGGACGAGGTTGCAGCTGTATGGCGGGATCGCGCTCGGCGTCGGACTGCTCGGGTATTTCCTGTGGTCGATCGACTTCCGGGCGCTCGGGGCAGTGTTGCTCCGGGTCCGGTGGGGGTGGATCGCGCTGTCGGCCGGGGTGGTGCTGATCCACTACGCGCTGCACGGCCTGCGGTGGAAGGTGCTGCTCCACCACGTGGATCCCGGCCTGCCGTGGCGCACGGTCTGGCGCGCGACCACGATCCTGTGGGGGTTCAACACCGTGCTGCCGCTCCGCGCCGGGAACCTGCTCCGGCCCGCGGTGGTCGCGCTCGAGCGGAACCTGCCGTACACCACGCTGCTGTTCACGATGATCGCCGAGACGGTGTGCGACGTGTTCGGGATCGTGGGCCTCGTGCTCGTGATGCTCCAGCTGCTGCCGGAGTCGGTCGCGACCACCGGGGCGATGGTCCAGCTCCAGCGGTACGGCACCTGGGCCGCGTTCGCCGCGCTGGCGGGGCTGGTGGTGATCGTGCTGCTGTCGACCAGCCAGGCGCGGAACCTGGCGGAGGCGCTCCTCCGGCCGATCCCGTCGACCCGGGTCCGCGCGCGCCTGCTCCAGGTGTTCGATCAGCTGGTGGAGGGGATGGCGGCGGTCGGCGAGCCGTTGCGGCTGCTCCAGGCCCTCGCGGTGACCGCGCTCGCGTGGGGGACGTGGCTGGTGGCGATCGTCGGGACGTTGAAGGCGTTCGACCTCGACATCCCGATCGCGGGGGCGATGTTCATCGAGACGGCCCTGACCCTCGCGATGATGGTCCCGCAGGCGCCCGGGTTCCTCGGGATGTTCCAGGTGGTGACGGAGCAGGCGCTCGGCCTGTTCGGCGCGCCCCAGACCGAGGCGAAGGCGGTGGCGCTGGTGTTCTGGACCGTGTGCTTCGTCCCGATCACGATCCTCGGCGTGTGGGACGGGTGGCGGCTCGGGATCGGCCTCGCGCCCGACTCGCGCCAGGAGACGTTCACCGATCTCGAGCGGCGCGCGAACACGCCCGACCTGTAGCGGTGTCGCTACGGGCGTCGGAGGGCAGCGCGGACCGCGGCGATCTTCGCGGCGTCGGAGCCGGGCGCGACCAGCGGCTCGGCCTCGTCCAGGT
>JBEBJW010000095.1:0-11350 GCA_040079715.1 Myxococcota bacterium
GTCGCGCGGGGCCGGCTCGGGTGGGCGGTCGCGGGCGGCGACGTCGACGGCGACGGCGCGATCGACCTGGTGGTGTCCGCCCCCGAAGCGGACATCGACGGGATCGGCGTCGGCGCGGTGTACGTGTTCGACGGGGCGCTCCGCGGCGTCCGGTACCCCGACGCCGCCCGGGCGCGCGTCGATCGGTGAGGCCGACGATCAGCGCGGGAGGGTGACCCGGAACGTGGTCCCGGCGTCGGCGGTCGACCGGACCGAGACCTCGCCCCCGTGGGCCCGCGCGACCTCCCGGACGATGAACAGGCCGAGCCCGAGCCCGGAGTCCGCCGGGGCGGCGTGGAGATCCGGTCCGCGGCGGAACGGATCGAACAGCACCGGGATCACCTCCGGGCGGATCGCGCCGCCGTTGTGGACCTCGATCGCCACCGGATCGCCCGTCCCGTCGAGCGTCAGCTCGGCGGCGCCGGCGGGGCAGCCGTGCCGGACCGCGTTGCCGACCAGGTTCGACAGGACCTGCCCGATCCGGCCGCCGTCCCAGGTGCCGATCAGGTCGCCGGCGGCCCGCACGCCGATCGCCGCGTCCGGGAGCGCGGTGTGCTGCTCGGCCACCACCCGCTCGGCGACCTCGTGCAGGTCGACCCGCTCGCGCAGGATCGGGATCCCGGTCGCGAGGCGGACCCGCGTGAGGTCGAGCAGATCGCCGATCATCCGGTTCATCCGCTGCGCGCTCGACGCGATCCGGACCGCCGACCGCCGCGCGAGCTCGGTGGTGGCGGTGCCGCGGACCACCTCGGCCCCGCTGACGATCGCCGCGAGCGGGTTCCGCAGATCGTGGGACAGCACCGCGGTGAACATCTCGTTCAGCCGCAGGGTCTCGGTGATCTCGTGCCGCTGGCGCCACAGCTCGAGGAACACCTGGACCTTGTTCCGCAGGATCCGCGGCTCGACCGGCTTGTACAGGTAGTCGACCGCGCCGGCGTCGTACCCGCGGAACAGCCGCTCGCGATCGCGCGAGCCCGCCGTGACGAAGATGATCGGCACCAGGCGGGTCCGGTCGGTGCCGCGCATCAGCTCCGCGAGCTCGAACCCGTTCATGTCCGGCATCTGGACGTCGACCAGCGCGACCGCGATGTCGCGCACCAGCAACACCTCGAGCGCCTCCATCCCCGACCGGGCCGTGATCACCTCGACCCCGTCGTCGGCGAGCACCGCCTCGAGCGCGACGAGGTTCTCCGGCACGTCGTCGACGACGAGGATCGTGGCGGTGGTCGGCGGGCTCACGTCCCCTCCCCGGCCAGCTGGGCCAGCCGGTCCCCGAGCCGCTCGATCGGCCCGACCTCGTCCGGACGCCAGGCGGCGATCGCGGCGAGCGGCATCCGCGCCGCCTCGGCGGTGGACGGGTCCTGGACCAGGGTGACGCCCCCAGCCGCGCCGATCGCCGCCAGGCCGCGCGCCCCGTCCGCGCTCGACCCGGTCAGCACGACACCGGCGAGGCGGTCCCCGAACACGTCGGCGGCGCTCACGAACAGCACGTCGATCGCCGGCCGGCTGAACAGCACCGGCGGATCGATCGACAGCGCGCACTCGGTCGCGGACGCCACCAGCAGGTGGTACCCGGGCGGCGCGACCACGACCTCCCCGCCGCGGATCGGCTCCTTGTCCTGCGCCTCGCGGATCGGCAGCGCGCACCCGGCGCGGAGCACCTCCGACAGGAAGCTCCGGTGGTTCTCGGGGATGTGGATCACCACCAGCACCGCCGCGCGCGAGCCCGCGGACAGGCGCGACAGCAGCCGCCGGACGGCGTCGATGCCGCCAGCCGACGCGCCGACCACGATGGCGTCCACGGTCCGGGGGGCTCGCAGGCGGGCGGTCATCGCTTGCGGTACAGCCGCTCGTCCTCGACGAACCCGTCGAACGCGGCGGCGTGGGACGAGAACCGGATCGACTCCTTCGACCCCAACCCGAGGAACCCGCCGCGGATCAACGCCTCGGCGAACAGGCCGAACGCGCGATCCTGGAGCGGGCGATCGAAGTAGATCAGCACGTTCCGGCACGACACGAGGTGGACCTCGGAGAACACCGCGTCGGTCGCGAGATCGTGGTCCGAGAACACGATCCGATCGCGCAGCCGGGCGTGGAACCGGGCGTGCCCGTACGCCGCGGTGTAATAGTCGCTCAGCGAGCCTTCACCGCCTGCCGCCAGGTAATTCGCCGAGAACTTCGCCATCCGCTCCAGCTCGAACGCGCCGGACGCGGCCTGGCGGAGCGCGTCGGGGTTGATGTCGGTGGCGTAGATCAGCGTCCGGTCGAGCAGCCCGACCTCCGACAGCAGGATCGCCAGCGAGTACGCCTCTTCTCCGGAGCTGCAGCCCGCGACCCACAGCTTGAGCGACGGGTAGGTCGCCAGCAGCGGCGCGACCTCGGTGCGGATCGCCCGGTAGTACGTCGGGTCGCGGAACAGGTCGCTGACCTGGATCGTCAGGAACCGCAGCAGCGTCGGGAACACGGTCGAATCGTGCAGGATCCACTCCTGCAGCCGGGAGATCGTCGGGCATTGCAGCTCGGACAGGGCCACCCCGACCCGGCGCTTCATCGACGCAGCGGTGTACTGACGGAAGTCGTACTGGTACCGGTGGAAGATCGCCTCGAACAGCAGCCGCAGCTCGAGGTCCGCCAGCTCGGGGTCGAACGTCATCGAGGCGCCGCCGGCATCCAGACGCGGATCAGCGACAGCAGCTTGTCGACGTCGAGCGGCTTCGCCGCGTAGTCGGACGCGCCGGCGGCGAGGCACTGGTCTCGATCGTCGAGCATCGCCTTCGCGGTGAGCGCGATGATCGGCAACCGGGCGAGACCGGGCCGCTGTCGGATCCGCCGGGTGGCCTCGAGGCCGTCCATCTCGGGCATCATCACGTCCATCAGCACCAGATCCGGTGGGGGCGCCCGGTCGAGCCGGTCGAGCGCCTCGAGCCCGTTCCGCGCGATCTCGACCTTCGCCCCGCGCGGCTCGAGCAGGCTGGTCAGCGCGAACACGTTGCGGACGTCGTCCTCCACCACCAGGATCCGCCGCCCTTCGAGCGCCTCGTCCCGGGCCCGGGCGTCGCGCAACATCCGCTGGTGCTCGACCGGCAGCTCGTTCTCGACCTGGTGGAGGAACAGCACGACCTCGTCGAGCAGGCGCTCCGGCGACCGCGCACCCTTGACGATCACCGACCGCGAGTACTCCCGCAGCCGGTGCTCCTCCTGTGCGGTCAGCGTCTTGCCGGTGTACACGATCACCGGCGGGAACGCGTACCGGTCGCCCTCGGACAGCCGATCGAGCAGGTCGAACCCCGTCCCGTCCGACAGCTTCAAGTCGATGATCATGCAGTCGAACGTACGGGATCCGAGCGCGTCGAGCGCCTCGGCGACCGAGCCGACCGCGTCGGTCGCCACGTCGGCGGTCGCCACCAGCCGGCAGATGCTGTCGCGCTGGACCGGATCGTCCTCCACCACCAGGATCCGGCGGACCCGCTCGACCGCCTGCGACTCGAGCCGGTGGAACGCCTCGATCAGCGCCTCCCGCCGCACCGGCTTCAGGGCGTAGCCGATCGCCCCCATCCGCAGGGCGGGCTCGGCGTGCTCCTCGACCGAAGCCATGTGGACCGGCACGTGGCGGGTGATCGGGTCGCGCTTCAGCCGCTCGAGCACCACCAGCCCCGAGTCGTCCGGCAGGTTCACGTCGAGCACGATCCCGGACGGCACGAGCTCCCGGGCGAGGCGCAGCCCCTCCTCCGCGGTCCCCGCCACCGCGCACGCGAACCCGAGCTCCCGCGCGAGACCGTACAGGATCTGGGAGAACCGGGCGTCGTCTTCGATCACCAGGATCGACCGTTGCCCCGGGGTGATCGTCGCCCGATCGTCCGGCGCCGGCGCGGGGCGCGGAGCCGGCGGCGCGACGAGCGGCGGGTCGCGGCGGATCGGGGTCGACTGCGCGGCCTGGGGGGTGTGGGCCGAGCCCGCGCCCGCTTGGACGCCCGCTGGCGGCGAGCTCACAGGCAGCGTCAACACGAACGTGCTGCCGCGGCCGGGCGCGCTGTCGACGGTCAACGTGCCGCCGAGCAACCGGGCGAGATCGCGGGAGATCGACAGGCCGAGGCCCGTGCCGCCGTACCTGCGGTGGGTGGTGCCGTCCGCCTGGCGGAACGCCTCGAAGATCGCGTCGTGGTGGGCGGGATCGATCCCGATCCCGGTGTCGGTGACCTCGAACCGGACCTGGGCGCCGTCGGCGCGGACCCGGAGCCCGATCTCGCCGCGGTCGGTGAACTTGGTGGCGTTCGACAGGAGGTTCTTCAGGACCTGGATCAGCCGCTGCCGATCGGTCGTGATCGCGACCGGGTGCGCGTCGATCGAGAACCCGAGCTGCTTCTGGTCGGCGATCGGCCGGACTTGCGCCTCGAGCTCGCGGACCACCGCCTCGATCGGGATCGGCTCGGGGGACAGCTCGATCCGCCCAGCCTCGATCTTCGACAGGTCGAGCACGTCGTTGATCAGGGTCAACAGGTCGTTCCCGGCGGCGTAGATCGTCTCGGCGAACCGCACCTGCTCGTCGGTCAGGTTCGCGGTCCGGTTGTCGGCGAGGAGCCGCGCCAGGATCAACGTGCTGTTCAGCGGCGTGCGCAGCTCGTGCGACATGTTCGCGAGGAACTCGGACTTGTGCCGGTTCGCCCGCTCGATGTCGTCGTTGGCCCGCACCAGCTCGCGCCGCTGGCGATCGAGGGTCTGGGTGTGCTCCTCGAGCCGGACGTTGGTCGCCTCGAGGTCGGTCTGCTGTCGCTCGAGCTCGGCTTGCCCCTGGCGCAGCGCGGACGCCTGCGTCTCGAGCTCCTCGTTCGCGACCCGGAGCTCCTCCTGCTGGGCCTGCAGCTCCTCGGACTGCCGTTGGGTCTCCTCGAGCAGCCGCTCGAGCCGCGCGCGGTACTGGACCGATCGGATCCCGACGGCAACCGACGGGAGCACCCGCCCGAGTAGCGTGATCACCCGCTCGTCGGGTGGACCGACGAACCCGAGCTCGATCACCCCGGCGGTACCGCCGTCGACCCGGGCCGGCGCGAGGACGATCTCGGTCGGCTCGGCCTGGCCCAGCCCGGACCGGATGGTGAGGTACCCCGGCGGCACCCGTTGCACCCGGCGGACCGCGCCGTCCTCGGCGCACTGGCCGACCAGCGACTCGCCGAACGCGAGCTCGTGCGCGCCGACCGGCAACGGCCCGCCGGCGTGGGCGGCGGCCCGCCGGAGGGTCCGCGGGGACTCCGCGGCGTACAACGTGCCGACCTGCGCGCCCGCGTACCCGGCGAGGAACCCCAGGACCCGGTCGCCGAGCTGACCGATCGTCGGGTCGCCGGCCATCGCGTCGGCGACCCGGCTCTCACCGACCCGGAGCCACGCCTCCTGCTGGACCTCTCGCTTCGCGTGCACGAACCGGGTGGTCATCCCCGCCACCAGCCACACCACCGCGGTCCCGAACGCCCGATTGGTCAGGATCACGGACTGCGGGAGGACCGCCTCGGGCGAGACCGCCCACCCGAGCGCGAGCAGCCCCGTCGCGGCGACCGCGGTCCACACCGGCAGATCCGGGCGGGATCCCGCGGCGCAGACCGCGATCGGCACCACGTAGAACACCCACTCGACGTACCCGAGCGGCGTGACGGCGTCGGCGACGAACACCGCCGCCAGCGAGGCCGCCACCGCGGCGATCAGCGTCCGGTTCGAGGGATCGACAGAGCGTTGCATGCAGATCCGGGTGACGTCTGGTTCCGTACCGCGTCACCCGGATACCTGCAACCCATCTCGTGCGGCTCACCCGTTCGGGAAGAACCGCTCGTTGCGCTCGGCCATCTTGCGGAGCGCCGCCGACGGGCGATACCGATCGCCGTACTTCACGGCGAACGCGTCCAACGCTGCAACGAGGGTCGGCAACCCGATGCGATCCATCATCGCGAGCGGACCGCCGGTGTTCGGGGCGAACCCGATCCCGAAGATCGCGCCCACCTCGGCGTCGCGCCACCGGTTGACGATCCCTTCGTCCACGCACCGCCCGACCTCGGCGAGCTGGCCGTACATCAGCCGGTCCCGGATCAGCGCGAGCCCGGTGTCCGCCGGACGGGCCGGGACCAGGTCGGCGAGGCCGGTCCACAGGCCCCTCCGCTTGCCGTCGGCGTAGTCGTAGAACCCGGCGCCGCTCGCCTTGCCGTTCCGCCCGAGCTCGACCAGCTTCAGCATCAGCTTCACGCCGGGCGCGTCGAGGATCTCCCGGCCGCGGTACTCCGCACCCTGCTCGATCGCGTGCTTGCCGAGCGCGAGGCTGACCTCGTCGAACACCTGCAACGGCGGGACGACCATCCCGGCCGTCCGGGCGGCCCACTCGACCAGCCGCGGATCGTGGCCCTCGGCGACGAGCTGCGCGCCCTCGACGATGTAGCTGCTGAACACGCGCGAGGTGAAGAACCCGTACCCGTCGTTGACCACGATGCAGGTCTTCTTGATCGCCCGCCCGAACGCGAGGGATCGCGCGAGGGTCGCCTCGGAGGTGCCCTTCCCGGAGATGATCTCGAGCAGCGGCATCTTCTCGACCGGGGAGAAGAAGTGGAGCCCGATGAACCGATCCGCGTGGGCCGAGGCCGCCGCGAGGTCGGTGATCGGGATCGCCGACGTGTTGCTGGCCCAGATCGCGTTCGGCGCGAGCAGCGGCTCGGTCTCCTTCGTGACCCGGTGCTTGACCGCGAGGTTCTCGACCACCGCCTCGATCACGAGGTCCGTCCCGCGGATCGGCTCGAGGTCGATCGTGCCGGTCACCCGGTCCGACAGCTGCTTGCGGCCCGCGTCGTCCAGGTGCTTCATCGCCGCGAACCCGGCGCGGACGTGGGCCATCCCCTTCTCGACCGCGTCGGCGCGGATGTCCTTCAGCACCACCTCGAACCCGGCCTTCGCGCAGACCACGGCCAGGCCGGCGCCCATCATCCCGGCGCCGAGGATCGCCACCTTCCGGATCCCGTGGTCCGCGACCTGCGGCAGGCCCTCCTGCTTGTCCGCGGCCTGCTTGTGGAAGAACAGCGTTCGGATCATGTCCTTCGCCTGGTCGCTCACGACCAGACCGGCGAAGTGGCGGCCCTCGATCTCGAGCGACCGCTCGAACTTCACCATCGAGCCTTCCTGGACCGCGCTGATGATGTGCTCGACCGCCGGGAACGCGCCGGCGGTCTTCTGGTACGCCATCGCGGATCCGGCGAGGAACAGGTTCCGGGCGTCGGGCGTCCCGGGCTGGATCCCCGGCCACACGAACCCGGGCCGATCCCACGGCTGTTTCGCGCCCTTCGACCCGGCGGGGTTCGCCGCGATCCACTCGGCGGCGGCGGCGGCGAGGTCGCCGGCGGCCGGGACCAGGCGATCGATCAGCCCCTTCGCCTTCGCCTTGTCCGGCCGGAGCTGGCTGCCCTGGGTCAGCAGCTCCAGCGCCGGCTGCAGGCCGATCAGCCGCGGCAGACGCTGGGTCCCGCCGCCCCCGGGCAGCACGCCGAGCATCACCTCGGGCAGCCCGAGCTGGATCCGCCCGTCGTCGACGCACACCCGGTGGTGGCATGCGAGCAGCAGCTCGAACCCGCCGCCGAGCGCCGAGCCCGCGACCACGGCCACCAGCGGCAGCCCGGTCTCCATCTTGCGGTGGAGCGCGTGGAACACCTTCACCGCGTCGAAGATCCGCCCCGGATCCCGCTCGGCGTAGATCATGTCGAGGTCGGCCCCGACGCAGAAGTCCTTGTGGCCGGACGCGAGCACGATCCCCTTCGCGCCGGGCTGAGTCCCGACCCAGTCGAGCGCGTCGGACAGGCCGCGGAGGAACGTCTCGTTGATCTTGTTCGCGCGGCCCTCCATCTTCATGGTGAGGGTCGCGATCCCGGTCGACGGGTCGAACGAAGCCTGAAACGCCGGATTTTGATGGTCGCTCATCGTCACACCCGCTCGATGATGGTGGCGATGCCCATGCCGCCGCCGATGCACAGCGTCGCCAGGCCGGTCCCGAGTCCGCGCGTCTCGAGCTCGTCGAGCACGGTGTTCAGCAGCATCGCGCCGGTCGCCCCGAGCGGGTGACCGTACGCGATCGCGCCGCCCACGACGTTGACCTTCTCCCGTGGGACGCCGAGATCGTCCATGAACGCCATCGGCACGCAGGCGAACGCCTCGTTCACCTCGTACAGGTCGATGTCCGACGCGGTCATGCCCGCCTTCTGCAGCGCCTTGCGCGAGGCCGGCATCGGACCGTACAGCATGATCAGCGGCTCGGACGCGGCGAGGCCGACGGCCCGGATCCGCGCCCGCGGCTTCAGCCCGAGCCGTTCGCCCGCGGCCTTCGACCCGACCACGATCGCGGCTGCGCCGTCGACGATCCCCGACGAGTTGCCGGCGTGGTGGACGTGGGTGATCCGGTCCACCTCCGGGTAGGTCTTGCGGACCAGCGTGTCGAGCCCGAACTGGGTGCCGAGCATCTGGAAGCTCGCCTGGAGCTGCGACAGCGACGCGACGGTGGTGTCCGGCCGCGGGTGCTCGTCCGCGGCGAGGATCGTCAGGCCGTTCGCGTCCTTCACCGGGACGATGCTGCGCGAGAACGCGCTGCGGGCGATCGCCTCACCGGCGCGGCGCTGGGTCTCGACCGCGAACCCGTCGACGTCGGCGCGGGAGTAGCCGCGGAGGGTGGCGATCAGATCCGCGGAGATCCCCTGCGGCACCGAGCCGACCTTCCACTGGAAGTCCGGGTCGAACATGCTCCCGCCGTCCGAGCCCATCGCGACCCGCGACATGCTCTCGACCCCGCCGGCCACGATCAGGTCGTGGAACCCGGAGCCGACCATCGCCGCGGCGTGGTTCACCGCCTCGAGGCCCGAGCCGCAGAACCGGTTCAGGGTGACGCCCGGCCCCTCGAGCCCGCCCCACGCCTGGAGCGAGGCCATCCGCGCGATGCACGTGCCTTGCTCGCCGGTCTGGGTGACGCACCCGATCACCACGTCTTCCACGTCCGCCGGGGCGAACCCGGTGCGGTCGCGGGCGGCTCCGAGCACGGTCGCGAGCAGATCGATCGGCCGGACCGTGTACAGCGCCCCGCTGTCCTTGCCGCGTCCGCGCGGGGTGCGGCACGCGTCGTAGATGTACGCTTCGCCCAAGGGGTTCTCCTGGTTCTACCAACCGCGTATCGGAATGGTGAGCATGCTCAATAATCGCGGGGCGGTCCGGCCGCCACCGGTCCCTCCACGCACACCGGCGCGGTCTCGGTCCCCGGGCGCGACCGCGATGTTCGGCCGCCCCTCGGTCGCTCAGCCGCCGGCGAACACGACCGGGTTGGCCCACATCACGTCCCACGGCGAGATCCGGGGCTTGCTCGTGCCCCCGCTCGCGAGGACCAGGCACCCGACGCCGCCGTCGACGAGCTGGCGGACGACGAGATCGTTCGGCTCGACCCGGGCGACCACCCCGACCGCGTCGTGGCCGGACAGGCCGACCATCGTGAGCATCCCGTCGTCTTCGTCGCGGAGCAGCAGGATCTGGTCGACCCGCTGGAGCTGCGCCTCGACCTTCTTCGCGTTGTACTTCGCGAGCTTCAGGAACAGCGCGGGCACGACACCGTCGTCCTGGACGTAGGTGCCGAACAGCACGAGGTGATCGTACGGGATCAGCGACTCGAGCACGTCCGGCACGTCGCCGACGCCCGCGCTGACCTCGATCGGCCCGAGCGGCGTGTCGACGGTCGAGGTGGCGAGGATCCCAAGCAGGTCGGCGCCGTTCGCCTCGACCAGCGCGAGCGCGGCGATCACCGCGGCGAGGAGCAGGCGCTGCTGGTCCTCGTCCGGGGGTCGCCGGACCGCGTTCACCACCCGCGAGATCAGCGGCACCTGCCCGTCGAACTCGAGGCCGAGCGCGCGGCACGCGGCGAGGTAGCCGGGCGCCACGTCGGCGGACGGCGTGACGGTCAAGGTGGTGAGCTCGGCGGTGGCCAGCGCCTCGATGCCGCTGTCCTCGTCACCGTCTTCGACCCGCAGCCCGTCGATGTCCTGCTCGCGGGTCAGCCCGAACCCCGCGGGCTGGCCGGCGTCGCCGAGGAACACGCCGATCAGCCCGTCGAACCCCGGCCCCTCGAACCAGAACTCGACCGCGTCGCCGAGCATCGCCCACGGCGCCAGCTCGAGCAGCCGGGGGAGCAGGTCCCGCCACGCGTCGAGCTCGACGGTGAACCCCGGCGACGGCGACGCCCCCTCGCTCCGGAGGTGCTCGACGAACGCCTCGAGCGACGGGGTGTTGCCGACCAGGATCGGCGCGATCCCCCCCAGCGCAGCGCCGAGGTTCCGCACCAGATCGGTGTCGCCGCACCGGATCCCGGTCGGTCGGCCGGGGACCGCCGGCGCCACCGGGGCGTCGAACGCGGGCAGCAGCAGCCGGCCGAGATCGTCGCCGTCCCACGGCTGGGCGAACCGCACGTCGCCGGTGGTGGCGTCGACCACCACCACGATCGGGCCCGCGTTGTCGGACTCCGCGACGCCGATCTCCCACATCCCGGGGAGCTTCGGGAGCTTGTCCAACCGTCGCCGCGTCGTTCGATCCATGGCGGCGGAGGTAACCTCGGCGACGGGTGGGGGCCCGACCGGATACGCCTGCGTCCGTGCCGAACCCACCCGACCTCGAGCGCCGTCGCCGCCAGACCCAGGCCCTGGTGGACCTCGCGCGGATCCGCAACGTGTCCGAGCGCAAGATCGAGGGCTGGCTCGCGGAGGAGGGCCTGCGCGCGATCACCCCCGCCCAGGCGAACGCGCTGCTCGTGCTGGTCAACGCCCGGCAGCCGCTGTCGCAGGTCCAGCTCGCCCGCGCCCTGTCGCTGTCGGAGGTCACGGTCGGGCGGTTCGTGCGGGCGATGGAGGACGCGGGGTGGGTCGAGCGGGACCGCGACCCCGGAGACGCGCGCGCGTACCGGATCGCGCCGACCGCCCGGGCGCGCGAGGCCCTCCCGCGGTTCATCGCGGTCAGCAACCGGCTGCTCGACGAGGCGTTCGCCGGGCTCGACGACGCGTCGATCGACCGGGTGACGCGGTGCATCGCGGTCCTCCGCGGGAACCTCGATCCGGAGCCGCCCCAACCGGAGCCCTCCGGGGCGGGCGTCAGCGGTACCGACGACGGTGGAGGATCGCGGCGCTGACGTGGGCCCCGGCGGCGATCGCCGCGGCCGCTGCGGCTCCGACCGCCGGCAGGACCAGCCCGGAGGGCTCGAGCCCGCCCCCGAGCCCGGCGAGCACCAGCCCGGCCACGATCACGTCCTCGCCGAGCGACACCACCGGTCCGA
>JBEBJW010000096.1:0-11338 GCA_040079715.1 Myxococcota bacterium
GGATGCGCCCCGGGCCGGCGCCACCGCTACCAGTTGTCGTTGTTGTGGCTCTCGTGACAGGTGCCGTTGCAGGTGTTCCCGTTCCAGTTGATCCCGTTGCCGGGCCGCATGACCGCGTCGACGTTCCCGTCCACGTGGCGGTTCGGCGACGTGATCTGCTCGGACGAGTTCACGACGTTGTTGTGGCACTCGTAGCAGCTGTAGTTGTCGTGCTCGCCGTGCTCGCCCGAGTTCGGCGGCATGTCGTGGCAGCTCGTGCACGACAGGCTGTTGTTGCTGTCGCTCTGGGACCCGTCGCTCCGCCCGTCGCCGTGGCAGTAGTTGCCGCTGCAGGTCGAGGTGTTCCGGTTGTAGCTGCCGCCGGACGCGAGCCCGTCGAAGTCGACCTCGGCGAGACCGGGCGTGTTGTCGAGCCAGTGGCCGGCGTCGAGGAACGCGTCGTCGTAGGTGTCGGACGCGTTGCCGTGGCACTCGGAGCAGGCGTACAGCGGGTGCTCGTCGTTGTCACCGTGCTGCGGGTGCGCCATGAACGTGATCTGCGACTCGCTGGTGGTGTTGTCGAGGTCCGACGGCGGCATCCCGGTCGACGAGGTGCCGTGGCAGAAGTTGCAGTCCGACCGCCAGCCGTTGGTGTGGCAGCTGTCGCACCCCTGACCCGAGGCGCCGCCGGACAGGTCGGTGCCGTGGCAGCCCGAGGTCGCGCAGTCCTGCGTCTGGAACAGGGCCTCCTGGCCGTGGACCAGCGGGTCGTCGAACCCGGGGGGATGCCCGCCGGTCCAGCCCATCCCATTGTGGACGTGGCTGTGGCAGGTGACGGTGCAGGTCTCGGCCCCGGCGTTCCACCCGGTGGCGGCGAGATCGATGTCGATCGCCTCGTTCACGTGCTGCGACGGACGGGTGATCACGCCGGACGCGTCGGCGTCGGTGTGGCAGTCCGCGCAGGACACGCCCGCCTCGCCGAGGTGGAGCGCGTGGGTGCCGGACATGTCGGTGAGATCGCGGTCGTAGCTGTGGCAGCCGTTGCAGTCGAGGCTGGTCGAGCTGTCGGCCTGCGACCCGTTCACCTGGCCGTTGCCGTGGCAGTAGTTGTTCGAGCAGTTGTTCGCGGCGTACACGGTGCCGGCGCCGATCCCGGAGAACCGGACCTCGGCGACGGTGGCGGTCGAGTCGACCAGCCAGTGGCCGGGGTCGGTCGGGGCGTCGGTGTAGCCGGCCGAGTCGTGGCAGTCCTCGCACGCCATCCCGTCGGCGATCGCGGTGTTCACGTGCTCGGGGTGGGCCTCGAAGCTGATCCGGGTCTCGTCGGCCTCGTTGTCGATGTCCTCCGGGGGCATCCCGAGGGTGTCACCGGCGAGGCCGCCGTGGCAGTAGGTGCAGTCGGAGCGCCAGCCGGCCGGGTGGCAGCTGTCGCAGCTGTCGCCGGTGCCGCCGCGGAGATCGGTGCCGTGGCAGCCGGAGGTGGCGCAGTCCTGGAGGCGGAGCAGTGCCTCCTGGCCGTGGACCAGCGGGTCGTCGAACCCGGGCGGGTGGTTGCCGGACCACCCGAGCCCGGTGTGGTCCTGGTCGTGGCAGGAGACCGTGCAGGTGCCCTGGCCCGGATCGAACCCGGTCTTCGCGAGGTCGACGTCGATCTGCCGGTTCACGTGCTGGTTGTCGTTCGTGATGTCGTCACCGGCGGCGTTCACGTCGGTGTGGCAGTCGATGCAGCTCACCCCTGCGACCTCGAGGTGCGCGGCGTGGGTGCCGGACATCAGGTCCCACCCGGTGGTGGTGGAGTGGCACGAGTCGCAGGTCAGCGCCGGCGAGCTGGCGGTGATCGTGCCGCTCGGGGTCTGGCCGTCGCCGTGGCAGTACATCGTGGAGCACGACTGGCTGATCGGGTCGTACGCTCCCTCGAACGACGTGCCGTTCTCGAGCGTCACCTCCGCGACCCGAACGGTGCCGTCGATCGCGTGGCCCTGGTCGAGCGCGTTGGACGGCTTCTCGTGGCACTGGTCGCAGCTGTACGGCGCGTGGCCGATCGGGCTGTTGCCGGTGTGCTCGGGGTGGGCGCCGAAGCTGATCTGCGCCTCCTGGTCCACGTCGTCGATGTCCTGCGGGGGCGCGCCGGTCGCGTCGTGCCCGCCGTGGCAGAACGTGCAGTCCGTCCGCCAGCCGGGCTGGCCCTCGTCGGCGTGGCACTGGTCGCAGCCCTGCGCGATCCCGCCCTCCCAGTTCTGCCCGTGGCACGAGCCGCAGTCGAGCACCTGGAGGTTCGAGTCGAGGCCGTGCAGATCCGCGCGCTCGTAGTCTTGGACGTGGCCCCAGCCGGTGCCGTCGTGGTCTTCGCCGTGGCACACGCCGGAGCAGGTGCCGCCGCCGTCCTGGCTCGTGATCGTGTTCTCGAAGAACGCCACGTCCCGCGCGCCGTCGACGTGACGGGTCGCGGTCGCGATCTTGCCGTCGCGATCGATCACCGCCGCGTGGCAGTCGTTGCAGGTGATCGTGCCGTCCTTGTCGAGGTGGGCGGCGTGGAGCCCCGACATCGTCTGCCAGCCGGCCTTCTCGGTCGCGTGACAGCTCTCGCAGTCGAGCGCCTGGCCGTCGTCGTGGGCGGTGCCGTCGTCGCGGCTGCCGGTGCCGTGGCAGTAGTTGTTGGTGCAGGTCTTGCCCGCCGAGTCCCACACGGTGATCTCGGCGATGCTGCGATCGAAGTGGACCTCGGACACCCCGGGGGTGTCGTCGAACATGTGGTTCGGGGTCATCACGTCGTTGTGATCGTCGTGGCACTCGACGCAGGTCAGCGTCCGGTAGTCGGGCGACGTGTCGACGTGGGCGATGTGCGCCTCGAACGACAGCTCCGTCAGCCCGAAGTCGATGTCGGCCGGCGGCGCGCCGGTGGTGTCCCCGTTCTCGCCGCCGTGACAGAACACGCAGTCGGTGCGCCACTCGGGCGCCTCGTTCTCGGCGTGACAGTCGTCACAGCCGGACGCCGGCGTGCCCTCGGGGGTGGTGCCCCCACGCAGGTCGGCCCCGTGGCAGTCACGGCAGTCACCCGCCGGGTCGTTCTGCAGCTTCGAGGTCAGCCCGTGGGCCGCGCCCTCGGCGAACCCCTCGGGGTGCGGGCTGCCGGCCCCCTGCCAATCGCACGAGCCGACGTGGCACTCGGCGCAGTTGTTGGTCTCGGCCGGATCGTGCGACTCCGGGCGATCCTCGACGTGGCACGAGATGCACGCCGTGTCGAGTCGGGCGATCGGCTCGTCCGCTGGGTGGCACGACTCGCAGCTCGACGCCGCGTGCTCGCACTCCAACAGGAACGCGGTGGTGTGTGGCGGCAGCCCGGGCTGCCACTTGTCTCCGCACCCGGCGAGGACGCCGAGCGCGATCAGCGCGAACTTCACTGCCCCGATGCGCGACATGGGGACCCCCTGCTGAAACGGAGTGTACGATGGATCGACGTCGAAAGTACACCGACGGCGAGGAATCGTCGAGAAATGTCTGAGCTGTTCGGTCGGATGTAGCTCATGAACCCGCCGTGGCGCCGGTCGCCGTGGCTGTACTGTCGGTTGGTCTCACCGTGGTATCGGACGGTTCGTCGGCGGCCCCGATCGCCGGAGGGACCGGCCGCGCGCCCCGTCCGGGCCGGACCCACTGCTGGATCCGGAGGAACCCGCCGAACCCGACGTCCTGCGCGACCACGTCGTCCGGATCGGTCGACCAGCTCCCGCCGGCGGACACGCTCGTGCCGCCCCGGGTCGCCACGTCGACGAACAGGTCCGCGTACAGCCCGAACGCGCCGGGCCCGTACGCGACCGGGTCCAGCAGGATCCGGAACGAGCCGTCGATCGCCGCCGGCCCCTCGGGCTCGGGCTCGACCAGCACCATCAGCCCGGCGTCGGTCGCGACCCGGCCCTCGATCCACAGCGCGTTGCCGTCGACGTCGAGCTCGAGCCGGTCACCGGCCAGGCCGCCGATCCCGGTCGACGCGCCGAGGCGGGTGTAGCGCTCGGTCGGGTCCTCGTGGAGCTGGGTCCGGGCGCGGAGCGTGAGCTGCGGCCGGATCTCGCCCTGGCCGTGGAGCCCGGTGGTCGCGCCGAGCAGGTGGTGGAGCGTGGGGTCGACCGCGTCCTGGGTGATCCCCTCGGTCAGGCCGAGCTCCTCGATCCGGGCGGCGAACCGCTGGACCGTGGGATCGAGTCCCGCCCGCGACTGGTACAGCAAGCTCGAGTAGCCGTCGTACACGAGGTCGAGCCGGAACGCGTCGACCGGGCGGACCTGGAGGAACAGCGCCCCGTCGGCGAGGCCGCCGTGGCCCGCGCCGTCGGTGAACACCCAGTCGACCCGGCTGGTCGCCTGGAACCGCCGCCCGAGCTCCCCGCGCCCCATCGCGAGCGCCCCCGCGCGGTTGAGCCCGCCCTCGCCGACGACGAGATCGCCGGCGAGCGACCCCGACGCCTTGGCGGTGCTGACCGCGACGATCGGCCCGGCCCCGAACCGGAGGGTCGGCGCGGTGGTGAACTCGTCCGGCACGAGCCCGGCCCACCCGCCGAACGACCACTGGTTGTCGATCCCGGCGTGACCGAGCGCCTGGATCCCGTCGACCAGCCGCGGGCCGCCGAACTGGACCGGGTGGCGGCCGATCAGCATCGTCAGCCGCTCGGAGTCGTACTCGACCCCGAGCTCGCGCAGCCGGCTCTCCTCGAACGTGGTGGTCGCGAACGGATCGATCGCGAACCGGCCGTCGACCAGCGCCCGGACGTCGTCGGTGAGCCCCCACCGGAGGCGCTGCCCGAGCAGCAGGTCGATCGATTGATCGTCGATCGACGCCGATCGGACGGCGTCCGCCCCGACCGAGGTGACCGACAGATCGTCGCCGGCGTACGCCGCGTGGACCCACAGCGCGATCACCGGATCCTCCGGCCGGTCGTCGGGAACGACGACGTGGTCGACGGGCTCGTGTCGGTCCGGCTGTTCGGCAGCGACGCCCAGGTGTACGGACGGTGGCAGGTGTCGCACACCGGGAAGAACACGGATTGATGCGGCGCGATGTCGCGCGGGGCCTCGGCCTCGTGGCACCGCCAGCACTCGTCCGGAGTGCCGGCGTACGAGACCGCGTGGCAGTCGTCGCACGCGGCGAGGCGGTGGGCGCCGCGCAGCGGGTAGCCGGTGATCGTGTGGCGGAACGAGGTGCGCATCCAGTTCACCGGCGTGTGGCAGTCGTCGCACAGGTCGCCGAGCAGGTTGCGGTGCGCGTCATCGTCGGCGTGGCAGTCGACGCAGTCGGTGCCCCCGGCGGAGAACGGCATCCACTCGGTCGAGCCGTGGCAGTCCTCGCACGCGAGCAGCGTGTGGGTGCCGACCAGCGGGTAGCCGGTCACGTCGTGCGACCGGTCGCCGAGGGTGGCGGGCAGCCACCGGGCGGCGACGTGGCACTCGTCGCACGCCCCCTCGAAGTGCCCCGGGGGGTCGTCGTCGGCGTGGCAGCCCTCGCACGCGGTGTCGAGCCCGGCGAACGCGTCCATCGTCTCGTGGCATTCCTTGCAGGCCTGGCCGGTGTGCTGCGGGGCCAGGTCGAACTCCGTCTTCGCGACGTGATCGAACGACACGGTGGCCCACGCGGTCTCCACGTGGCACTCCGCGCACTCGGCCGACGGGAAGATCGTGCCGTGCGGGTGATCGTCGTGGCACTGGTCGCAGGTGTCGTGCGCGATCCCGGACCACTGCTCGTTCGGGTGGCAGTTCACGCACTCGACCCCGACGTGCTCGCCCTTCAGCGGGAAGTCGGTCCGGTCGTGGTCGAACTCGCCGACCTCCCACCCGGTCTCGACGTGGCACACCTTGCAGTCGGTCGGCTCGAACTTGCCGTCGTGCACGTCGTCGTGGCACGCGTCGCAGTCGGCGTGGTCGAGCGGGGTGTACTTCGCGTTCGGCATCGCCCCGTGGCAGTCGTCGCACTTCACGATCGTGTGCTTGCCGGCGAGCGGAAACGCGGTCGCGTCGTGGTCGAACGTCGGGATCGCGAACGCGGGCTCGAACACCGTGTGGCAGGTCTCGCACCCGCGCGGCTGGAACTGGCCCTTGTGCACGTCCTTGTGGCAGTCGGTGCATGCCTCGTGCGGCAGGCGCCGGGTGATGTCGGACTTGTGGCACTTCTCGCACACGAGGCCGCCGTGCAGCCCCTCCAGCGTGTACCCGGTGAGGGTGTGGTCGAACTTCGCGACCCCCCAGTCCTCGACCGTGTGGCAGCCGTCGCACGCCTGGGTGAACCGGGTGTGGTGCGGGTTGTCGTGGCACGAGGTGCAAGTCTCGAACTTCGTCGGGACGAACTCGGCGTCGAGGTGGCACTCGGTGCACCCCACGTCCTCGTGGGCGCCCTCCAGCACGTAGTCGGTCTGCTTGCGGTTCTGGTGGTCGAACACCGCGATCGGCACCTGCTTCACGGTCCACGCGGTGGTCGAGTGGCAGTCGGTGCACTCGCCGAGATCGACGTGGTCGGTGTCGCCGTGGGGGCTGTCGTGGCACGCCGTGCACTCGGGCTCGACCGCGCCCCAGTCGCCCTTGGTGTGGCACTCGAGGCACGCGAGCGGCCGGTGGGCGCCGTCGAGGGCGAACCCGGTCTCCCGCAGGTGGTCCGCGGGGGACAGCTCGAGCCGGGCGAGCTGGAAGTCACGCCCCTTGTGGTCCGGGTGGCAGGTGCCGCACTTGTCGGCCTTGTTGGCGTGGAACCCGTCCTTGGTCCGGATCTCGGTCCCCACGTCCTCGTGGCACGCGGTGCAGCGGTCGGTGGTGACGCCGAGCATCGGCGCGTGGCACTTCACGCACTGCGTCAGGCCCTCGAGATCGGCGTGGGCGGTCGCGAGCGGGCCCGGGCTGACCCACTGCCCCACCCCCTGCGCCCGGGCGGGCGTCGCGCCGAGCATCGCGAGCAGCACCCACGCGACGGTCATCAGCCACCGGATCGCCATCAGTCGTCGTCCTCCCACTCGGCCGTCCACGACGGTCCCGCGCCTACCGGGTGCCTCTCGTCCGCCGCGAGCGCCCCGTCTCCGTCCGCGTCGACGAACACCGCCGACCCGTCCACCAGCAGCGACACCAGCGGATCGTGCGCCGGCGACCCCGCGTCTACCACGGTGTGCGTCCGGTCCTCCAGCCCGCCGAGCAGATCCGGCGGGATCCATCCCGGGTGCCCGAGCTCGAGCACGGTCGCGTCGCGGTCGATCGTGAACCCCGCGTCGAGGTCGATCGTGATCGCGGGCACCTCGAGCAGGAGCTCGAACGTGCCGCGGGTAGGGTCGGCGCTCGAGGTCGAGCCCTCGAACCGGAGCGGACCGGTGAACGTCGCGGTCAGGGTGCACCAGGACCCGCCTCCGAGCTCGTACGGAGCGGTGCCCAACAGATCGACCTCGGCGTCGATCTCGGCGACCGCGTCGGCGAGGGTACACCGGGAGGCGGTCAGGGTGGACAGCGTCCCGACGCCGCGGTCGAGCGTGGTCGGCCCCGCGCCGTTGGTCTGGAGCTTGGTGGTGCCCGGATTCCCGACGCCGGTGCCGCCTGGCCAGCCGGTCTCCGGGTTGCACCCGACGAACACCACGATCCACCCGAGCCACATTCGCCGCATCGTCACTCCCCCGCGCGATCGGACAGCGGGAACAACACGAGATGGATCTGCAGGACCTGGTCGACCGGCTCGTCGAACTGGGCGCACAGGTCGAGGATCCGCTGTTGGAAAGCGTTCAACTCCTGCTTCAGCTTCGGGACCAGCGACGCCGGGACCGAGACCGTCGCGGCCACCAGGTGCCGCTCCTCCGCCGGGAACCGGTCGATCGACTCGATTGCCCGCTCGAGCATCCCGGTGTGGTAGTTGTGGACCGCGAGGCTGCCGACCTCGTGGGCGGTGGCGACCACGGCGTCGACGGGCACGAGGTCGCCGTCGCTGCGCACCAGCAGCCCCAGGGCCTCGAGCGTCTCGAGCGCCTGGCGGGCCTGGGCCTCGGTGATCACCGGCCGGACCCGCTTCGCGATCCACGCGGGATCCGGCTGGAAGTCCGCCCGGTGGGCGAGCTCGCGGACGACCGGGAACCACCACGACGACAGGTACCGGAACGAGGCGCCCTCGATCTTCCGCGCCTCCTGGAACGCGCGGACCGCGCTGATCCGGTCCCACGCGTGGTTCCGCGTCCGGGTGTCCTCGGCTTGATCGAGCTGGACCAGGGCCTCGAAGAACTCGGACTCGGCCCGTGACAGGTCGAGGGCTTGGGCGACCGCGGTGACGACCGGCGCGGTGAGCTGGCGACCGCCGTCGGTCACCTCGGTGAGGAACCCGGGCGAGCTCCGGCCGGCCAGCCGAGCGAACTGCCGACGGCTGAACTGCGGGTCCTTCGCCTGCCGGGCTGCGAACCAGTCCCGTAGGAACGCCCGGTAGTCGAGGTAGCGATACACGCTCGGCTCGGCCATCCCAATCCCCGCGGTGTACTGTCGGAGTGTACGGCGGGTGGGTTCGCAGTACAACCACGGCCAGTGCTTGGCGCGGAATAACGATGGACTGTGCTGCTCAACTTTCTGTGCGACGGTATCCGTCCGGTGTACCGATTGTTGATTGTCGCTGGACCTCGTAGTACAGTCCGACCCGGAACCGGCGCACCCGGGTCCCGGAGGCCTCATGGTCCGCCAGTCGCAGCCGAGCATCCGTCGGTCCCGCCCTGCCGAGCCGCTCACCGTCCGGGCGATCTCCGGGTGGGTGTTCCTGACCGTGTTCGTGGTCGGGCTGGTCGGGGTGGCGATCACGGTGTTCGCCGTCGGTCTGCCGTACTACCTGATCCCCGAGCTCGCGCGGGTGGACCATCCGCTGGACGAGTGGTTCGCCCCCGGCGCCGCCGTCGGGCTGCTGCTCGGGATGGTCGGCGCGGGCCTGATGACGATGATCCTGCTGTACAGCGTGCGCAAGTGGCTGCCGCTGACGGCGTTCATGGGTACGACACGGTTCTGGATGCGGTTTCATCTGGTGTGTGGCCTGCTCGGACCCTTGTTCATCGTACTCCACGGCGCGTTCATCATGCCGTCGGGGTTCATCGGGGTCGGGTTCTGGGTCATGTTGCTGGTCGCTGCCTCGGGGTTCTTCGGCCGGTATTTGTTCGGTTACTTCCCGGCGACCGCGTCGGACCGGCGGGTCGACTTCGAGGAGGCGCAGCTCCGGCTCGCGGATCTGCGCGCCCAGCTCGTGGCGGACACCCGCAGCGCGCAGTCGTCGCACGTGTCCGAGGCGGTGTGCCTGGCGCGCGACGCCGAGCTCGAGGCCACCACCCTCGTCGGGCTGGTGGTGCTCGACGCCGAGGTCCGCCGCCGGTGCGATCTGATCCAGGTCTTGTTGCACCGGGCGGGACTGGAGCCCGACGTCCGGCGGCGCGCCGAGGCCACCTTGATCGAGCAGTTGTCCCTCCGTCGCGAGATCGCCGGGTTCGACGTGGCCCGGCGCCTGCTCCGGTTCTGGAACCTGCTCCACCAACCGCTCGCGCTCGCGATGTACGCGATCGCCGCGCTCCACATCCTCAACGCGGTGCTGTTCGGCGGGGTCGTCCCGGTGCTGCTGAGGGCGCTCTGATGGACAGCAGCTTCCCAGGGTTCGCGTGTGTGTTCGCGATCGGGGTGTTCTTCGTGATCCCGATGTGGGGCTACACGATGGTCACCGAGTGGTACGCCCGGGCGGCGCGCGCGCGGGCGATCGAGGCCGGACGCCACGAGCCGGTCACGATCCAACCGTTCGTCGACCTGTCGGTGTGCATGGGCTCGGGCGCGTGCGTGCCGGCGTGCCCGGAGGACGTGCTGAAGGTGATCGAAGGCCAGGCGTTCGCGGTCAACATGGCGTCGTGCATCGGCCACGGGGCGTGCGTGTCCGCCTGTCCGGTCGGCGCGATCGAGCTCGTGTTCGGCTCGGAGAAGCGCGGGATCGAGATCCCGTTCGTCGGCCCCGACTTCCAGACCAACGTGCCCGGGGTGTTCATCGCGGGCGAGCTCGGCGGGATGGGGCTGATCGCGAACGCGGCCGAGCAGGGGGTCAAGGCGATGGCCCACGCCACCGCCGATCTCCGGTCGGACCCCGATCTCGTCGACGTGGTGATCGTCGGCGCGGGACCGGCCGGGATCTCCGCCGCGGCGTCGGCGAAGCGCCAGGGGCACAAGTACGTGGTGCTCGAGCAGGACGAGCTCGGCGGCGCCGTCCGGCACTATCCGCGCAAGAAGCTCGTGTTCACCCGACCGATGGAGATCCCCGGGTACCCGAAGGTCAACCTGAAGACGATGCGAAAGGAGGAGCTGGTCACGCTGTTCTCCGACGTCGTCGACAAGCTCGGGCTCGAGGTGTCGACCCGCGAGCGGGTGGATCGGGTCGAGCGGCGGGAGGGCCGCGGGTTCCGGGTGACCACATCGAAGCGCACGATCGAGGCCCAGCGGGTGATCCTCGCCCTCGGGCGTCGGGGCACGCCGCGGAAGCTGAAGGTCGACGGCGAGCAGCTCGACAAGGTCGCATACTCCCTGCTCGAGCCCGAACAGTACAAGTACGAGCACCTGCTGATCGTCGGCGGCGGCGACTCCGCGGTCGAGGCGGCGGTGGCGCTGTCGGAGCAACCCGGCAACCGGGTGACCCTGTCGTACCGCGGCGACAAGATCAACCGGCCGAAAGAGAAGAACATCCAGTACCTGCGCGACGCGATGAAGGCCGGCAAGGTCGAGGTGCTGCTCGAGTCGCAGATCCTCGGGATCACCAAGGACCGGGTGACGCTCGAGCAGAAGTCCGAGCAGGTCGTGATCCCGAACGACTGGGTGTTCGTGATGGTCGGCGGGGTGTTGCCGATCGACTTCCTGAAGGCGGTCGGGATCAAGATCGAGCGCCACTTCGGCAAGCGGGTCGAGCACATCGAGGACCCCGCCGAGGTGCACGCCGCCGCTCCGCCGCCGCGGCCGAGCCCGACCGAGACCACCGCCGAGATCCCGCGGGCCCAGGGCAACGAGGAGCCCACGCTGTGGCTCGGGCCGGTGCCGGAGTTCGGCGAGAACGGCGAACTGCCGTACGACGAGGTCCCGCTCGAGGCGATGAACGAGCCGTCGGGCTCGCTGTCGGACGGGTTCGGGGTCGGGCTCGGGTCCCCGCTGGCGGCGGAGCCGTCGGAGCCCGGCGTCCCCGGGTTGGCCCGGGCGTTCGTGGCGGACGCCGAGCGGCGCCGCGCGGTCGGGGATCACCGCGGGGTGGTCCGGATGGCCGAGGTGTACCGGCGGGCCGCGCCGAGCGCCGGTCCCGGCGGGGCGGCGGCCGCGCCGTGGATCGACCTCGTCGAAGGGGAGGCGCGGATCGCGCTCGGCGAGGGCC
>JBEBJW010000097.1:0-11256 GCA_040079715.1 Myxococcota bacterium
CCGCGCGATCGGTCGGCCGGCGACGGTGACGGTGGCGGCGGCGCGGCGGGGGGCGCCGGCGGTGAACCGGTCGGCGAGCGGGCGCGGACAGACGCCGACCAGGGCAGCGGCCTCGTCGAACGCGGCGGCGTCGCCGTTGCCGGTGAACCACCACCCGATCTGCTCGGGGGTGACCGCGTACCCGCAGGTCAGCCGCGGGTGGATCTCGGCGAGCCGCCGATCGACCTCGCCGACCGCGATCTCCGGCCCGCGCGACGGGTCCTTCACGAACGTGCGGAGGAGCCTGGACACGAGGCGGTCCGGGCTCGGCGCCGGGGTCACGTCGATCGAGAGCTGGCGCTCCCGCTCGACCCACCACGACCAGAATTCCGCGTAGGGTTCGTCGCTCGCCATCTCCGCCCCGGATCGATTGTGGCCCAGAGCGGCTGTCTCGGCAACGCGGCGCGGCCAGCTCGGCGACGCCGCCCGGGCGATCAGGCGTCGAGGCGCGCCCGGGCGTGCTCGGCCGCGAGCTGCGCCTGGCGGTACTTCTCGGAGAACGTGTCGTGGACGGTCATCTCGGACTCGGCGGCCTGTAGCTCGCGGGCCGCGCTGGCCTTGTCGATCTTCGAGACCTCCTCGCACGCGTTCGTCAGGATCGTGACGTGATCCTGCCCGATCTCGGCGAACCCCGGGCCGATCACGTACCGGACCACGTCCGATTCGGTGAACACCTGGCAGGTGCCGGCCCGGAGGAGGCACAGCACCGCGTCGTGCTCGGGGAGGATCCCGAGCTCACCGTTCCACGCGGGAACGACGACCTGCGCGGCCGGACCGCGGAACGCCGCGCGCTCCGGCGTGACGATGTCGACCTTGAGCTGTAGCGCCATCGATCACCCCGCAGCGAGCTGCTTCGCCTTCTCGAGCGCCTGCTCGATCGTGCCGACCATGTAGAACGCGTCTTCCGGGAGGTCGTCGTGCTTGCCGTCGAGGATCTCGCGGAAGCCCTTGACCGTGTCCTCGGTCTTGACCAGCACTCCCTTCCGGCCGGTGAACGTCTCGGCGACGTGGAACGGCTGGGACAGGAACTTCTGGATCTTCCGCGCGCGGGCGACGGTCTGCCGGTCTTCGGCCGACAGCTCGTCCATCCCGAGGATCGCGATGATGTCCTGGAGCTCCTTGTACCGCTGGAGCACCTGCTGGACCGCGCGGGCGACGTTGTAGTGCTCCTCGCCGATCACGTTCGGGTCGAGGATCCGGCTGGTGGAGTCGAGCGGATCGACCGCCGGGTAGATCCCGAGCTCGGAGATCCGCCGCGACAGCACGGTGGTGGCGTCGAGGTGGCTGAACGCGGTCGCCGGGGCGGGGTCGGTGAGATCGTCGGCCGGGACGTAGATCGCCTGCACCGAGGTGATCGAGCCCTTGTTGGTCGAGGTGATCCGCTCCTGGAGCGCGCCCATGTCGGTGGACAGCGTCGGCTGGTACCCGACCGCCGACGGGATCCGGCCGAGGAGCGCCGACACCTCGGAGCCCGCCTGGGTGAACCGGAAGATGTTGTCGACGAACAGGAGCACGTCCTGCCCTTCTTCGTCGCGGAAGTACTCGGCCATCGTCAGCGCCGACAGCGCGACCCGCGCGCGGGCCCCCGGCGGCTCGTTCATCTGGCCGTACACGAGGGCGCCCTTCGACCGCTTGAAGTCGCCGGGGAAGATGACCGCGTGGTCACCGCCTTCCTGCATCTCGTGCCACAGGTCGTTGCCCTCGCGGGTCCGCTCGCCGACGCCGGCGAACACCGACCGGCCGCCGTGGCCCTTCGCGACGTTCTGGATCAGCTCCATGATCAGCACGGTCTTGCCGACGCCGGCGCCGCCGAACAGGCCGATCTTGCCGCCCTTCGCGTACGGCGCGAGCAGGTCGACGACCTTGATCCCGGTCTGGAGCATCTCGACCGTCACCGACTGGTCGGTGAACTTCGGGGTCGGGCGGTGGATCGGCCAGAACTTCGTGGCCTGGATCGGCCCGAGCTCGTCGACCGCCTCGCCGATCACGTTGAAGATCCGGCCGAGCACTTCCTGACCGACCGGCACGAGGATCGGGCTGCCGGTGTCCGTGACCTCCTGGCCGCGACGGAGACCGTCCGTCGTGTCCATCGCGATCGTCCGGACGGTGTTGCCGCCGAGGTGCTGGGCGACCTCGAGCGTCAGGTTGTCGTTCCCGGCGTTGATCCGCGGGTTCGTCGCCTTGAGCGAGTTCAGGATCTCCGGCACGGAACCGGGCGGGAACTCCACGTCGACGACGGGTCCCATCACCTGCGTGATGCGGCCGATGGACGCTTCCATGATTCAGTCTCCCCGGTCAGAGCGCGGCGGCGCCCGACACGATCTCGATGATTTCCTTGGTGATCGCGGCCTGACGTGCCCGGTTGTACTCGAGCGTCAGGCGGTCGATGATTTCGGACGCGTTGCGGGTCGCGTTGTCCATCGCGGTCATCTGGGCCGCGAAGAACCCGGCCTCGGTCTCGAGGAACGCCCCCAGCACGAGGGTCTCGAGGTACAGCGGCAGCAGCCGACCGAGGATCTCGCCCGCGTCGGGCTCGAACCGGTAGTCGGTCGCCTCGGCGGCCTGACCTTCGCCCGCCGACACCGACAGCGGCAACACCCGGTCGTAGGTCGGGCGCTGGACCAGCGCCGACACGAACCGGTTGTACACGAGGTACACCTCGTCGTAGTCGCCGTCGATGAACCCGCCGACCATCGCCGCGGTCAGCGGACGGACGAGGTCCATCTTCGCGGTCCGCGCGTAGTCGGTGGTCGCGTCGGTCAGGTTCTGCCGGACCCGGCGGAAGAACCCCTGGCCCTTCCGCCCGAACACCCGGACGTCGACCTGGGCGCCGGTCGCGCGCTTGGTCGCCATCCAGTCCCACGCGTTGCGGAGCAGCCCGTTGTTGAACGGACCGCACAGGCCGCGATCGGAGGTCAGCACGACGACCAGGATCTTCTCGACCTTGTCGCGCGACTTGAGCAGCGGCTCGTCGGCGTCCGGTCCGGCGGCGGCCGCGACCCGCTTGAGGACGGCCTCGAGCTGATCGCGGTACGGCCGGGCGGAGATCGCCCGCTCGGTCGCGCGCTTCATCTTCACCGACGCGACGAGCTTCATCGCGCTGGTGATCTGCTTGGTCTTGCGTACGGACCCGATGCGGGTCCGGATGTCCTTCAAGCTCGGCATCGCCGTCGCTCCGGTTCGTTGGGCGCGTTCGCTGGGGCTAGGCGGGCTTCCACGCCGACTTGAACCGCTTGATCTCCTCGAGCAGGCGGCTCTGGAGATCGCCGTCCTTCAGCTTCTTCTTCGACTGGCCGTAGGTCACGATCTCGACCAGCATGTCGTTCTTGTTCGCGACGAAGTGGTCGGTCAGGGCCTTCAGGAACGGCTGGACCTGCTTCATCTCCACGTCGTCGAGGAAGCCCTCGGTGCCGGCGAGGAGCTGGAGCACCTGCTGCTCCATCGACAGCGGGACGTACTGGCCCTGCTTGAGCAGCTCGGTCAGCCGCGCGCCGCGGCTCAGGGTCCGCTGGGTGGCGGCGTCGAGGTCAGACGCGAACTGCGAGAACGCGGCCAGCTCGCGGTAGTTCGCGAGGTCGAGCCGGAGCGGACCGCCGACCTGGTTCATCGGCTTGGTCTGGGCGGCCCCGCCGACGCGGGACACCGACAGACCGACGTTGATCGCCGGGCGCTGGCCGGCGTTGAACAGGTTCGCCTCGAGGTAGATCTGGCCGTCGGTGATCGAGATCACGTTGGTCGGGATGTACGCCGACACGTCACCGGCCTGAGTCTCGATGATCGGCAGGGCGGTGAGCGACCCGCCGCCCATCTCGTCGCTCATCTTCGCGGCGCGCTCGAGCAGCCGCGAGTGGAGGTAGAACACGTCGCCCGGGTACGCCTCGCGGCCCGGCGGGCGGCGGAGGAGCAGCGACAGCTGGCGGTACGCCACCGCGTGCTTCGACAGGTCGTCGTAGATGATCAGCGCGTGCTGGCCGTTGTCGCGGAAGTACTCGCCGATCGTGCAGCCGGTGAACGGCGCGAGGAACTGCATCGGGGCCGGGCTCGCGGCCGGCGACGACACGATGCAGGTGTACTCGAGCGCGCCGTACTGGCGGAGCTTCTCGACGACCTGCGCGACGGTGGACTGCTTCTGGCCGATCGCGACGTAGATGCAGTGCACCTTGCGCTTCGGGTCGTCCTTGAACACGCGCTGGGCGATGATCGTGTCGATCGCCACCGCGGTCTTGCCGGTCTGGCGGTCGCCGATGATCAGCTCGCGCTGACCGCGACCGACCGGGGTCATCGCGTCGATCGCCTTCAGGCCGGTCTGGAGCGGCTCGTGCACCGACTTCCGGGCGATGATCCCGGGCGCCTTGGTCTCGATGATCTTCCGGCTGACGACCTCGAGCGGCCCGAGGCCGTCGATCGGCTCACCGAGCGCGTCGACCACCCGACCCATCAGCCCGGGGCCGACGCCCACGTCGACGATCCGGCCGGTGCGCTTGATCTCGTCGCCCTCGTGGATGTGCGTGTCGTCGCCGAAGATGGCGATACCGACGTTGTCTTCCTCGAGGTTCAGCACCATCCCGGCGACGCCGCCGGGGAACTCGACGAGCTCGCCGGCCAGCGCGTTCTGCAGGCCGTGCACCCGCGCGATCCCGTCGCCGACGGACAGGATCGTGCCCGTCTCGGTGACGGAGACGCGGGTCTCGTAGTTCTTGATCTGGCTCTTGAGGATCTGGCTGATCTCGTCCGCGCGGATGTCCATCGAGGATCTCCTGAACTCACGCTGGCCCTGACTCGCGTCGGGCGAACCTGAAGGTGTTCACCCCGCCCCTGGGAGGACCCCACAGGGCAGGGGACTGGTCTGAAACGCTAGGCCTGCGCGACGGGCGATCGCAGCAGGTTCTGTCGGAGCAGCTCGAGCCGGGTCCGGAGCGAGCTGTCGTACACCTTGTCGCCGACCCGGGCGACGAGGCCGCCGATCAGCTCCGGCCGGACCACCGTCCGGAGCACCACCGTCTTGCCGGTGACCGCCTCGAGCGCGGACCGGACCTCGGCCTCGAGCGCGGGAGACAGCTCCTCGGCCGACTCGATCGTGGCCCGGGCGCGCCCTTCGCGGTCGTCCGCCATCGCGCGATACGCGTCCGCGATCGAGCCGAGCAGGGCCATCCGGTGCTTGTCGTTCACCAGCCGGAGCAGGTTCTTGGTCAGCTTGTGGACCTTGATCTTGCCGAGGACCTTGTCGAGCACCGCCCGACGCTCCTCGACCGTGAACACCGGGCTCGCGAGGGCGCTCTGGAGCTCGCCCTGCTCGCCGTGCTCTCCCACGGCGGCGCGGACGAACGTGTCGAGGTCTACGCCGACCTTCTCGACCACGTCGGCCTCGCTCGCGAGCTCGATCAGCGCCTGGGCATACCGGCGCGACACCGCGTCAGACACGACCGACCCCCTTGACCGACGCCAGGAACTCGCGGGCGAGCGCCTGCTGGTCGGACTCGCTCACGCCCTTCTTCAGGGTGCTCTCGGCGAGCTGGACCGCGAGCTCGACCGCCTCCCGCCGCAGCTCGAACCGGGCGCGGGTGGTCTCCTCGCGGATGTTGCGCTCGGCCTGCTCGGCGATTCGGGTCGCCTCGCGGTGGGCGCGCTCGATCAGCTTCTGCTCCTCGCGCTGGGCCTCGACCTCGGCCTCCGCCTCCATCGCGCGGACCTCGCCGTCGATCTTCTCGAGCCGGGCGAGCAGCTCCTGGTGCCGCTGGTGTGCCTCGTCGCGCTTCCGGGCCGTCTCGGTCAGCTCGGTGCGGATCCCGAGCGCCCGCTCGCGGAACGTGTCGAGGATCGGCCGGCGGACGAAGTACACCAGGCCGCCGACCAGCAGGGCCAGGTTGAACGCGTGGAACGCGATCGGCTCGATCACGTACGACTCGTTCCGCACCGGGCCGTCCGGACCGCCGTCGGTCCACTTGTCGGCCCAGTTCGCGACGCCGTCGTTGTCGAGGTCGTCGGTGTAGTACACGTGGTGCTCGCCGCCCTCGCCCTCGGCGTGCTCGCCGGCAGCAGCGCCGTGCTCGCCGGCAGCGCCGTGCTCGCCGCCGGCGTGCAGGGGAGCGTCCTCGGTGGGGGAGGGCGCCGGAGCGTCGGACGCGTTCGCGGTGGCGATCGAGCCGAGCAGCAACCAGTGGGTCATCGGGGGTTCCTCAGGAGACCGGGCGGCCGAGCACCTGCGCGGCCATCTGGTTGGAGAGCTCGGCGGCGCTGGCGTGGAGCGCCGACGCGGCGCCCTGCTTCTCGGCGCCGATCTGGGACAGGGCCTGCTCGACCCGGCGGTCGGTCGACGAGCGCGCCTCGGCGAGGATCTCGTTCTCCTTCACCAGCGCCCGGGAGCGGGCCTGCTGGCGGAGCGACCCGACGTGGAGCCGCGCCTCGACCAGCCGCGCCTCGATCTTCGACAGCTGCTCGGACGCCGCGCCCTCGAGCTCGTGCGCCTCGTGGCGGGCCCGGGTGGACACGCCGTCGCGCTCGTCGAGGTACGCGAGCAGCGGCTTCCACAGGATCAGGTGGAGCGAGACCATCGCCACGAGGAACGGCGCGGTCAGCAGCGCGACGTGGATCGGATCGGGGATGATTTCCATGACGGTCCGGTGGCGGTTGGGCGGTGGAGGACGTCGACAGCGACAGGGCCACGGAGGCGGAGCGAGCCGCGCGAGGGCGGTCGCCGTCCCGGTGGGAGGCGCCCCGTATCTCGTGGAGGTCGGAGCGCACAACCGCCTGCAACAAACCGTCCCCCCGACGCGGAGGGCCGCGATCAGTCGGCCGGAGCGGGCTCGGGCACGGGCTCCGGCTCGGGCTCCGCCTCGGGCTCGGCCTCGGGCTCGGCCGGGGTCCGCCGCGGCCAGTGGAGCTCGACCAGCAGCGCGGCCTCCGCCGCCGTCCACTGGCTGGTCGTCGACGGATCCTGCGCCTGGAACAGGCTCCGCTGCCAGTCGAGCGCCCACTGCAGGCCGACCCGGATCGCCGGGCCGAGCCCCACGTCGGCCCCGGCGCCGATCCGGCCCCCGATCGCCCCGAGGCGGATCCGGTCGAGGGTGGCGGTGTCGTCGGCGGCGTCCTGCTCCTCCGGGGTGTACCCGTTCGAGGTGTCGCGCGAGCTCGGCACGTCGACGTGGCCGCCGAGGATCACCCACGGGATCGGCCGGAGACCGTCGCCCGGGGCCGTTCCGCGGTCGAGGATCGACACCCGTACGTCGAGCGCCGGCCGGATCACGCCCCACTCGCGCTGGACCCACACCCCCGCGGTCCGGCTGGTGGTGCCGACCCGGGCGAACCCGAGCGCGCCCTGGAGCCCGACGTGATCGGTGACCCACGCCCCTCCGTACGCCAGCAGCTGCGGGCGGGCGAACCCGTCGAGGCCGCCGACCAGCAGCCCGCTCGTGTCGCCCTCGTCGACCCACGCGAGATCGCCGCGCGACAGGGGCCGCCACTCGAGCCCGGCGTACGGCGTCGCGGCGAGCGCCGCCATCCCCCAACCGAGCAGCACCATCGCGACCTCCGGGCTAAACGATGCCCATGTACCTCACCCAGCTCGAACTGGAGGGGCTCCGCGGCGCCGAGCACGCGGTGGTGGCGTCGCCCGGTCGCTCGGTCGAGGTCCCGGCGGGGCTGCCCGGGTGCGCGATCGCCGACGCGATCGATCTGCTGGCGGCCGGGCTCGATCGCAGCCGGCTCGCCGCGGTCGCCGCTCGCCTCGGGTGGTCCCGCCCGTCCACCGCTGTGGTCGGCGTCGGCGACGAGGCCGAGCTCCAGGACTTGCACCCGCCGGGCGTCGGCTCGGTGATCGCCGACGGGGTGCGCGCGATCACGGTCGACGCGACCCTCGCCCTCGATCCGCCGCTGTTCGGGCGGCTCCGCGAGCACGCGATCCGCGACCCGCGGATGGTGACCGCCCTCGGACAGGATCCGCAGGTCCGGGTCAAGGTCGGCTGGCTGTTCAACCGCGATCGCACCTCGGTCCACCCGTCGGTCCTGGTGGTCCGGATCGGCCAGGTCGGGTTCGAGACCCACGGCAAGGAGCGCCCGCAGTGGGTCCCCGAGCTGCTGGCGGAGCTCGGGACGCGGTTCCGGAGGGTGGATCCGCACGAGCCGCTCGAGGCCCTCGCCGCGCGGCTCCTGTCGGCCCAGCTGTCCCCGGATCCCGCCCGCCGGGCCGGGGTCGCCCGGGCGTTCGCGGCGGTGGCGGAGGCGCCGTTCTCGCTGCCGGCGCCGGGGTTGGTCCAGGCCGGAGACCGGCTCGAGGTCGTGTTCGGCGCGGATCTCGTGCGGGCCCGTCAGCTCGGGCGCCGGGCGATCGACGCGCTGCGGATCGCCGAGGCCGCGTTCGTGGTCCGGCCGGACGTGCTGGTGGTCGACGAGCCGATGGGCCCGGAGGTCCGCGCGTGGCTCGCCGCGTGCACCGAGGGCGATCTCGCGCCGGTGGAGCAGGTGTGGACCGGGTGACCCGCGCGGTGTGCGTGAAGTGCGGCGATGTCCGCTCGGGATTCGACGAGATCTGCCCGGGGTGCGGGCACCGCCCGATCGGCGAGGGTCGGCTCGTCGCGTGGCTGCTGTCGACCGAGAGCCTCGACGACGCCGAGTTGGATCGCGTCCGTGCGCGGATCCTCGCCGGCGAGTCGATCCAGCCGACCGCCCGGATGCGCGACAAGGCCCGACGGGCGCTCGGTCAGCACCTGACCACCGACCTCGGGATGACCACCCCGCAGAAGGTGGCGCTGCTCGCGACCAGCCTGTTGTTGACGCCGCTCGTCGGGTGGGTGTTGTTCGCCTGGTGGTGGAACGTTCGGCCTCGATCCGCCATCCAGGCGCTGGGGCTGTCCCTGCCGGCCACCGTCGCGTTCACCGTTCTGGTGTTGTCGCTGCGCTGACCGCGGTATCTTGACCTGCTGGAGGTACGGTGAACGACGCCGCAGTGGGTCGCGTGCGGGAGGCGCTCGATCGGCACGGGATCCTGCCCGCGCACGATCCGACGATCCCGTCCGTGTCGAACCTGGTGGCGGGTCGGCCGATCCGCGGGTCCTGGTGGGGCGATCCCGCCGGTCGGCAGATCTACCTCGTGCTGAACGCGCTCGGAGACGACGTGGCGTGGCCGAAGCTGCTCGCGGGCAAGGTCACCCTGGTCCACCGGCGCCTGTGGGGCGCGCTGGCCGCGGTCGGCGAGCAGGACGCCCCGTGGCAGACGGGCGATCTCGGCGAGGTCGAGCGGGCCGCGCTGGTGGTCGTCCGCGAGCACGGCACGGTCAAGAGCGACGCGCTCGGGATCCCGTCGGGGGTCAAGCCCGGCAAGGTGGTGACCGAGCTCGAGCGCCGCCTGCTGGTGATCGCGGACCAGGAGCACACCGAGGCCGGCCACCACGAGCGGACCGTCCGCACCTGGTCTGCCTGGCTCTCCGAGCCGCGTCCGTCCCTCGGCGAGGCGGTCGCCGCGCTCGAGCAGGCGGCGGACACGCTGTCGGCCCGGGCGATGCTCCCGTGGGTCACCAGCGGCTGACCTTCCGGTCGAGGGTCGCCCGGTACGCGTCGCGGGCCTCGCGCAGCTTCCCGAGCTGCCGGACGGTCTCGTCGGGGGCCGCCCGCGCGGCGTCGACCCGGTCCGCCTCGGCGGTCACGAGGTCGATCAGCGCGACCGCGATCCCGGTCTTGTCGGGCTCGCGGGCAGCCCGCCACTGCGCGTACAGGTCGTCGATCGCCGCCCGATCGGCCCCGAGCCGGTCGAGGTCGCGGAACGTCGCCGGGTCGATCGCGGCGTGCATCCGGCCGCGCGCGTCGTCGGCCCGGTGGGTCGCTTCGGTGGCCGCCCACGCGCTCCACCCGAACCACCCCGCGATCGCCGCCCCGAGCAGGATCACCGCCGCGAGCACCGCCACCGGGTGGAAGATCGCGCGGACCGGGGACCACCGGGCCCGGGTCCCCTCGGACGAGCCGTCCCCGAGCCGATCGTCGATCGACGGCGACCGGCTCCGCCCGCTGTCGGCCCGCGCCCGCCGCTTCTGGGCCTTGCGGGTCAGCCGCTTCTCGTTCTCGTCCAGCGCCACGACGAACCCGTGCGGGGCGGCGGCCTTCTTCGAGCCGCGGTCGACGTAGTCCGGCGTGTTCTCGTACTTCTTGACCGGCCGGGGCATCAGGTACGTCTGGGTCGACCGGGTCGGCGGGTCGCTCGTGAGCTCGACCGGCGTCGCCGGTCGGATCGGCGCGGGCGCGGGCGCAGCGGCCACCTCGCGCCGGTCGAGGACCGCGACCACGTCGGCGAAGTCGTCCGGGCCGCCGGCAGTGTCGCCGAGCCAGGTGGGCAGCCCGTTGGTCAACGGGTGGGGCTCGGCGTCCGGGAGGTGGGCGCGGATCCGGCACAGCGCGTCTGCCAGCGCGTTCGCGGTCGGGTACCGGTCCTCGGGGTCCCGGGCGGTCGCGGCCTCGATCACGGTCCGGAGCGGCCCGGGCACGAGGTCGCCGCCGCGGGTGGCGAGCCACTCGATCGGGTCGCGGCCGGTGGCGAGCACGAACAGGGTGATCCCGATGCCGTACACGTCCGACCGGGGATCGACGGTCGAGGCGTCCCGGCCCTGCTCGGGCGCCATGTACCCCTCGGTGCCCATCGCGGCGCCGACCCGGGTCCGGTGCGACGACTCGATCCGGGCGATCCCGAAGTCGGTCAGCTTGCACACCCCGTCGTGGCCGACCAGCACGTTCTGGGGCTTGATGTCGCGGTGGACGATGCTCGCCGCGTGGGCCGCCCCGGCGCCGGCGCAGATCGCGATCGCGACGTCGACCGCCTGGCGGGCGGGGAACGCGCCGTACGACTCGAGCCAGCCGGCGAGGGAGCCACCGGTGGCGAGCTCCATCACCAGGTACGGCAGGGTCGCGTCCGGCTCGACGTCGTACACCCGGACGATGTTCGGGTGCTCGAGCCGCGCCATCGCCTGCGCCTCGGACGTGAACCGCGCGCGGACCTTCGACTTCGCGGCGTACCGGGGGAGCAGGATCTTGATCGCCCGGTCGACCCCCAGCCGCTTGTCGAACCCGCGGAACACCACCGCCTGCCCGCCTTCGCCCAGGCGCGGGCCGAGCAGGTAGCGGCCGTGTCCGATGGCGGGGCCTCGGAGGGGAGTCTCCATGTGGGTGGAGTACCCGGCCGAGCCGCGCGGGAACGTTACACCCGGGATTCCCTCCCTCGGGAGGGCCAGGGTGGGG
>JBEBJW010000098.1:0-11253 GCA_040079715.1 Myxococcota bacterium
GGCGAGGGCCGACGGGCCGCCCGGCTCGAGCGACACCGTCATCAGCGCCTCGCGTTGGGTGGCCACCGCCGCGAGGTCGTCCGGCAGGGCCCCCGGGTAGAACCCGGCGCCGAGGTACCCCGGGGCCGCGGTCCCGAACTGCTCGAGCCGGGCCACGATCCGCTCGACCGTCGCCCGCGGGAGCACCGCCCCGCGCGGCGTCAGCGCCGAGGTGTTCAGCCCGACGACCCGCCCGTCGGCGTCGAGCAGCGGCCCGCCGCTGAACCCCGGCGGCAGGGTCCCGTCCACGTCGACCCACGCGTCGACCGTCGCGCCGTCGCCGGTCTGCCACGCCGGACCGCGGTCGGCGACGATCCCGAGCGCAGCGCGGGTGTGGGTGCCCCGCCGCCCGACCGGGAACACCAGCGCCCCGACCTTCACCGTCTGCGGGTCTGCCCAGGTCGCGGGGGTGAGCCCGCCGCCGGTCACCTTCAGCAGCAGCAGGTCGGTCGCCGGGTCCCGCCCGACGATCCCGGCCGACCGCTCCTCGCCGGTGTGGAGCGCGACCACGATGTTCTCGTCGCGGTGGACCGTGTGCGACGCGGTGACCACCTGATCGGCGGACCACACGATCCCGGTCGACGGGCGCCGCCGGCCGCGCACCTCGACGGTCGACGCGGCCGCGTCCTCGATCAGCTTCGTCAACCCGTCCGACAGCTCGCGGATCGTCGCCATCCTTGACCTCCGATGCCATCAACATGCGCCGACCCGGCCGGTGCGCCCATCGCCCGTCGAGGGAGGGGACCACCTGCCCGACCGGGCAGGCCTCACAGCACGAGCAACCCCAATCGCACCGCGCGGACCACGGCGTCGGTCCGGCTCGACGCCTCGAGCTTCAACAGGATCCGGTCGACGTGGAACTTCGCGGTGTGCACGCTGATGTCGAGCGCGAGCGCGATCTCGCGGTTCGACCGGCCCTCCGCCAACAGCTCGAGCACCTCGACCTCGCGGGCGGTGAGCGCCTCGCGCGGCCCGTCGGTCCCGATCGTCGTCCGGGCGGCCGTCGGGAACCGGTCGTCGACGCACCGCAGCCCGGCCCGCACCGCGAGCAGCGCGGCGGACAGCCGATCGCCGTCCACGTCCCGCCGCAGCACGCCCTTCGCGCCGATCACCGTGGCGGGATCGACGTCCGGTCGGACGAGCACCACGATCGGCAGCCCGAGATCGAGGTCTGCGGCGGTCGGGGGGGCGTCGGCCGCGTCCCACACCACCGCGTGGGCCCCGGACTCGGCGACCCTCGACGCGACGGCGTCGGTCCCGATCGCGCGGACGACCGGCATGTCGTCGGGCAACAACGCGGCGAGCCCGCCGCGGACCAGCGGGTCATCCGCGACCAGCACCACCGGGAGCGTCGTCGGCATCGGTCGACCCTACACACGCCTGCCCGTGCCGCCAACGGGGCCGGCGCAATCAGCCGCCGGTGAACACGTCGAGCATGTCCGGGAGCTGCTCGTCGAGCTCGCGGAGCGCTGCGTCGAGCTGGTCGGGGCGCAGCGTCGTCCGGGACCACGACGACGGCTGGAGCCGATGGGCGGCCCGCTCCCCGGCGTTCCCGATCTGGAGCGCGCTGACGGCGACGTCGGCCACGTGGACCAGGTCCACCGCGACCAGCGCCTCGGGCGGGGCGGTCGACGGGACGTGGTGGAACCCGGCGGCCGCGATCGCCGACGGCGCGATCGCCCAGGCGTGAAGCAGCAGCGCGCCGGCGTCCGCGTGGGAGAACCCGAGGATCTCCTTCTCGATCACGTGCGGGGGCCGATCGCTGTCCTCGCACGCCGCCAGCACCCGGCGCGCGTCTCCGGGTTGCCGGAGGCAGACCAGCAGCTCGCCCACGTCGTGGAGCAGCCCGGCGATGAACGCCGTCTCCGGGTTGATCCGCCGGGTGGCGGACGCGAACGTGCTCGCGAGCTGGGCCACCGCGACCGAGTGGGTCCAGAACGAGGTCATGTCGAGCAGGTGCTCGGGGATCCCGCGGAACATCCGCACCAGGCTCGCCGCGAGCGCCATCTGCTTGATCCGCGACACCCCGGCCATCGTGACTGCGTGCGGGACGGCGTCGACCCGCTTCGGCGGCGCGTAGGCGGCGCTGTTCACCAGCCGGAGCAGCCGGGCGGTCAGCGCGGGGTCGAGGCGGACGGCCTCGGCGATCTGGTCGGCGGTCGCGGCCGGGCGGTCGAGGACCCGCGCCAGCCGCAGGTAGCTCGACGGCAGCACCGCGAGGTCCTTCGCCGACGCCAACAGCTCGACCGCCCGGCGCTTCGCGACGCGCGGGTCCACCTCCGCCGGCGGGTCGGGGGTGGAGGTCGCGCTCACGACCCGGTCCGTGGCGGGGGCACCGGGCCGGGCACGCCGCGGGTCCGCATCCGCTCGATCGCGGCCTTCAGCAGCACCTGCACCGCCGGGTGGTGCGGCGGCAGGTGCCGGAACCAGCGGCGGACGGCCTCGACATCGAGATCGACGTTCATGTCGATCCGTTCGGCCCGCTCGCCCGGCGCTTGAGGACGATGTTCAGCCGGCGAGCAACCGGCCGAACCGCTTCGCGAGGGCGAGCGAGAACCCGACCGCCCGCTTCACGTCCGGGTCGCCGAGCTTCATCAGCGCGCCGAACGGGCCGACGGGCTCGATCGGGTCCTTGCGGGCCTCGACCAGCGCGGTGGTGGCGGACTCGGCGGTCTTGAGCGCGGTGGGATCGGCGCCGGCCTCGAGGATCCGCGCCAGCTCGGGCGACTTCAGCACCGCGGCCAGGGTGCGGGTCAGCGCGGCGCCCCGGGTCGCGACCACCTCGAGGTCCGCCGGGTCGATCGCGTCGAGGGCGCCGAGCGCGATCTCGGCCGACCGCCGGTTCGCGAGCAGCCGCTTCGCGAACGCGAGGTTCTCGGGGCGCGCCAGATCGAGCCCGAGCTCGGCCGCGGCCTGCCCGGCGACGATCGGATCCACCCCGCGCTGTTCCGCCTGGTGCCAGGCCCAGGTGGCCCCGGTGCCCGCCGCGTCGGCGATCACCGGCAGCCGCTCGGCGAACGTCCCGACCGCGTCGATCGCCGCCTCGATCCGGTCCAACCGGTCGGTGAGCCGCGACAGGCCCTCGGCGGGCGCCTGGGCTCGGGGGGGAGCCAGCGCGTCGACCTTGCGCTCGAGCGCAGCGAGGCGGGCGGAGATCTGGTCGAGGACGTCGGACAGATCGGCGGTGGTGGACATGAGTGGGACGCTCCGGACCGCGCTCCTATTCCGCTGCCCGCTCGCCGACGAGGATCCGCTCCAGCGGCGGACAGTCGAGCCCGTCGATCCCGTTCCGCTCCAGCACCTCGTCGAGCACCTTTTGCCGCGCGGCCGGCGGCGCCTTCTGGATCGCGGTGATCAGCGCGACGGCACCCGGTCCGCCGCGCTCCTCCGCCACCCGCCGCGCGAGCTTGTCGAGGCGCTTTCCCGGCTCGACGTCGGTCTCGGCGTCGATCCGGGTGGCGATCTTGCACATCTTGTCGAGGTCCTGCTCGAGGTTGTCCCCGCGCAGGAAGAAGCACCCGTACAGCCACACCGCCAACATCGCGCCTCCAGTGGGCGGAGTGTCGGCCGGACCTCGCGCGGGGTGAACGGGCGGGCGCGCGCCATCGCCCGTCACCTCGACCGGGTGGGCCGCTCAGGGCTGATCGATGTCGATCACGGTGTCGATCAACTTGTCGGTGTTCGGCGCCAGCGCGCTGTCGACCGACGACTTCGACACCTTCAGCACGAACGGCGAGGTCTCGGACTTCAGGTACACCCGACCGGTCTCGGCGGCGATCTCCGCCCCGATCTGGTAGCTCGCGCTGGTCGACTGGTCGGCGGCGCCGGTGGTCCAGGTGACGGTGGCGCGCGGCTCGGCGAGGCCCATCTCGGCGGTCGGCGTCTTGCCGGCCGGCTCGATCAGCCGGAGGTTCGTGAGCTTCGTGACGAACTGGGTGGTCGCGGCCTGGTCGAGGCCCTGGCCGGCGGCGAGGCCGGCGAGGGTCCAGTTGCCGTCGTCGAGCTTCCGGAGCTCGACCGCGGGCTGGCCCGGACGGGCGATCGTCAGCGAGGTGATCGAGGCGGCGTCGACCTTCAGGAACTCGCGGTCGAGGTACCGGCCGCCGGCGTCGCCGATGCTCCAGGCGTTCACGCCGGACACCGAGAACACCGCGTCTTCGCCGTCCACCCGGACGTGCGACGACTTGCCCTGGCCCGCGCCGACGTACACCGTCCGCGTCTGGCCGTCGGTCGTCGCGACCTCGATCTTCCGCGTGTAGTTGTCGTCGGCGACCTCGAGGTTCGCGAGGCTCGACTTCTGGGTGGTGATCGGGTCGCGGACCTTGAGCTGGCCGAGCGCCTCGAGCACCGGGGTGACGTTCGTCTCCGCCGCGGGGAACTCGTCCATCGAGGCGATGACCCACCCGCCGCCGTCGACGTGCTTCAGCTCGACCGGCTTCGTGTCCGGGGCCTCGCGGGTCGTCCGGCCGGTGACCTTGATCGTCGCGATCTGGTCCGTCGGGAACCCGAGGAGATCCCGGGGTTCGGTCGGCTTGTCGGTCCGGAGGTACCCGACGCCGACCAGGATCGTCTGGACCACCAGGGTCCCGACCAGCACCTTGTTGACCGTGTTCGTGATCATCGGCATGGGACTACGACTGCTCCGCGATAGTGCTCATCGGGATCGCCTGGGTGCTGTTCCGGCGGATCCGCGGGACCAGCACCACCACCAGGACCGGGAACAGCACGAACAGCCACGTGCGGACCTCGATCGCGCTGGCCTCGCCGTCTTCCAACGGCATCAGCGTCCGCGCGAACGCGCCGGCGGTGCGGATCTCCAGCAGGTCGGTGTCTTCGACCGTCCAGTCGACCAGGTTCTGCATCAGCTGGATGTTGCCGTTGTGCTGCTCGCTCTGCATGTTCTGCGCGAGGCTGATCATCAGGTCGGACGTGAGCTCACTCGACCCGAGGACGATCAGCCGCCCGTCCGCCACCGAGGCCTCGAGGGTCCGCCCGGTGGTGTCCGCGCCGGACGCCCCATCGACCAGCGGGTTCGGAAGGCCCGCGAAGTAGCTCGGGAACCGTCCGGACACCGCCACGCCGAGGGTGACCTCCTTCGGCTCGCCGGTCGGGGCCCACACCGGGCCGTTCGGACCGACCTCGGGCTCGATCTTGCCGTCGGCGCGCAGGGTCGCCTCCGGGCCCGATTTGACCAGCCAGTCGATCGTGCGGTTCTCGAGCGTCTCGGCGGTGGTCGACACCGGGGAGCTCCAGGGCATCGTCATCGCGGTGATCCCGGCCAGCGTCGGGTGGTTCGGGTTCAGCGAGTCGCCGCGCAGATCCGGGAAGAACGGGTACGGGATCAGCTCGATCCGCTGGATGGTAGGCCCGTTCGCCCCGAGCCGCTGCTGGACGGGCAGCGGGAACGGCGCGTTCCGCTCGGACATCACGAGCTGACTGTCGACCTTGACCCCGTACTTCTCGAGCAGCTGGAACAGCGACCGGTCCTCGGGCGCGGCCTGCAGGCCCTGCCGGTCCGCCTTGACCCGGTAGCTGCCGGCCAGCGCGACCACCGACCCGCCCCGCATCAGGAACTGGTCGATCGCGAACTGCTGCTTCGGCGCCATCTGGCCCATCTTGCCGACCACGAGCACGTCGACGTCCTCGGGGACGTACCCGTCCACGAGCTGCGTCCGCTCGACCTCGTAGTTCTGGACCATCATCTGCTCGAGCGCCCGGTAGTCCGGGGGCTGCTGCTGCGGCTGCATCTGCGGCGGCATCTGCGGGTTCGGCTGCGGGGGCGGCGGCTCCTCGGTCGCGAGCGCGACCTTCTTGAGCTGGCCCGGCACCGACCGGCGGAGCGACGACTCGAGCGCCTTGCGGAGCTCGGGCTCCTTCAGGTCTCCGCGCGGCATCACCCGCTCCACGTGGTCGCCGACGGTGATCAGCATGTGGAGGTAGAACCGCTGGGTGGCGAACAGGTCGGCCGCCAGCGGCTGGACGCCGTAGGTGTCCGCGAGCTGCTGCTGGAGCTGGGCGTCGGTGCTCGGATCGATCTCGGAGAACGTGACCTTCGACGGGTCGATCTTCGCGAGATCCTGCCCGACCTTCCGCATCGCGTCGGCGGTCTCGGTGAACTCGGCCGGGACGGTCGCCGGCGTGATGTACGCCGTGATCTGGGCGTTCGACGGGAGCTTCGCGATCAGCGAGTCGATGGTCTCGAAGTCCTGGCTGACCTTCTTGATCGCCCGGGTCAGGTCGTACTCGAAGTTCTTGAGCTTGACCGTGGCCCCGTCGTTGTCCATCCGGACCTCGACCAGGTCTTCGAAGTCGAGGACCTCGAACTTGTCGCCGTACACCACCGCGATGTGGAAGTACGCGTTCACGACGGCCTGGCTGTGCCGGTCGGCGACCCCGAACGGCACGCTCTGGATGTTGTAGGTGTCGTGGAGCTCGGCCTCGAGCGTCTCGTCGGCGTTCGGGTCCGCCACCTCGACCTTGACCTTGTCGCCGCCGGCGATCTGGTACTCGGCGAGCAGATCGCGGATCTGCGGGACCAGCGGGGCGAGCAGCGGGTGGGTGTTCTCGGACAGGAACGCCCGGATCCGCACCGGCTCGGCGAGGTTGCCGAGCACGGTCTTCGTGGTCGGGCTGATCGTGTAGTCCTTGCCCGCGGTCAGATCGAGCCGGGCGCGGTGGATCGGCGACAGCCACAGGTTCGCCGCGACCGCGTTCGCCGCGACCAGGGCGACCAGGGTGAGCAGGGCGGTGCTGCGGGTCCGGCCGTGGGGCGACCGGGTGTCGAGCCGCTCCCACTCGAGGAACACGCCGTTCAACACCAGGAACAGCGCGGTGATGCTGGTGTAGTACACGATGTCGCGCAGATCGAGGACCCCGCGCTCGACGCTGACGAACCGGGACCCGGTCCCGAGGTTCCGCAGGATCTCGGCGTTGTCGGCGGAGAAGAACGCGGTGACCGAGTCGGTCCCGACCAGCCACAGCAGCCCGCCGAGCACCAGGGTGACCATCAGCGCCACGACCTGGTTGTCGGTCCGGGCGCTGACGCACAGCCCGATCGCCATGTAGGCAGAGGCGAGCAGCAACGCCGCGAAGTAGCCGCCGATCACCGGTCCCCAATCGAGCGGGCCGAGCCGCCAGACCATGAACGGCAGCGGGGTGGTGAACAGCAGCGCCAGCCCGACCAGCGCCATTCCGGCGACGAACTTGCCGAGGACGAGGTCCGCCGTCCGGACCGGCAGTGTCAGCAGCACCTCGAGGGTGCCCGCCTTCCGCTCCTCTGCCCACGACCGCATCGTGATCGCCGACACCAGGAAAATCAGCAGCAGGGGCAGCCACTGGAACAGCGGCCGCACGTCCGCCAGGCCCCGCGCGAAGAACCGCGCCTGGGTGAAGAACAGGAACAGCGTCAGGATCAGGAACACCGACAGGAAGATGATCGCGATCGGTGACTGAAACAGCGCGCGCAGCTCCTTGCGCGCGACGGTGAACGTGGCGGTCATGCCGCAGCCTCCTGGCGCGCGATGTGCTCCTGCTGGAGCTGCTTGAACACACTGTCGAGGGTCCGGGTCTCGGGCGCGAGCGCCCCGACCTTCCACCGGGCGGTGTGGGCGACCTCGAGCACGTCCGGCACCGGCGCGGTTCCGTCGGCGCAGTCGAGCCACCACACGACGTTGCCCTTGATCGACGGATCGGCGCCGCCGTTCCGGATCCCGGTCACGCTGCCGACCGCGCGCAGGCCGCCGCGCACGTCCGCGCCCTCGTCGACCGACAGGCGGAGCGTCCGGCTCGCGAGCAGCTCGCGGAGGGGCGCGTCCGCCGACAGCTTGCCGTCGATCAGGATCAGCGCCCGATCGGCGACCGCCTCGACCTCCTGCAGGATGTGCGTCGACAGGATGATCGTCGCGGTCTTGCCGAGCCGCTTGATCAGGTCGCGGATCGACTGGATCTGGGTGGGATCGAGGCCGTTCGTCGGCTCGTCGAGGACCAGCAGGTGCGGCTCGTGGACGATCGCCTGGGCGAGCCCGACCCGCTGCTTGAACCCCTTCGACAGCTGCCCGATCGGGCGGAGCATGTGCTGGCCGAGCCCGGTGCGACCGGCGGCCACGCTGACCGCGCGCTCGCGCCGATCCCGCGGGACGCCGCGGAGGTCCGCCATCATCAGGAGGTACTCCTGGACGAGCATCTCCGGGTACAGCGGCGCGTTCTCGGGCATGTACCCGATCTGGCGCTGCACGGCCGTCCGGTCGGTGACGACGTCGGCGCCGTTGACCGTGATCGTGCCGCTGGTGGGCTCGAGGTATCCGGTCAGCATCTTCATCAGCGTGGTCTTGCCGGCGCCGTTGTGGCCGAGCAGCCCCACGATCTCGCCGCGCGCGATGCTCAGCGAGACATCGGACACGGCGGCGATCTCGCCGTATTTCCGGGTGACGTGATCGATTCGGATCATCGGATGTGCACGCTCTTCGGGTTGAAGCCGCGGTCGGAGTCGAGCGTCCGGCGCGACGGGCGCATGTAAACACCGGGCCCGAGGGGGCAAGGGGACGGATTCGTCGCGAACGTTCACGAGGTGTCGCGGCCCGGTGATCGGCGATCGGGCCTTCCCGCACAGCCCCGAGTGCCTATCCATGGATCGTGAGGCGACGGTCCGAGGAACGCTGGCGAAACCGGCGTCCCCGCGTCGCCGAGGGGGTAGCGCGTGGACACGAACAAGCTGACGCAGAAGTCGCTCGAGGCGCTGAACAAGGCGCAGTCGCTCGCGGTCCGCTACGGCCACACCGCGGTCGACACCGAGCACCTGATGGCCGCCCTGCTCGACGATCGCGAGGGGATCGTCCCGCGGCTGATCGCGCGGACCCAGGTCCGTCCGGACGTGCTGACCGCGCGGTTCGAAGCCGCGCTCCAGAAGAAGCCGAAGGTGTCCGGCTCGGGGTACGACCCGAACGCGGTGTACCTCGCGAGGCCGCTGTCCGAGCTGCTGGCCCGGGCCGAGGACCACGCGAAGCAGCTCAAGGACGACTACGTCAGCGTCGAGCACCTGGTCCTGGCCGCGTTCGACGACCCGAAGGGCGGCGCCGGCAAGGTGTTCGCCGAGGTCGGGCTGACCCGCGACGAGCTGCTCAAGGCGCTCGTCGAGGTCCGCGGGAACCAGCGGGTGACCAGCGCGAACCCCGAGGCGAGCTACGAGGCGCTCGCGAAGTACGGGACCGATCTGGTCGCCCGGGCGAAGAGCGGCAAGATGGACCCGGTGATCGGTCGGGACGACGAGATCCGGCGGGTGATCCGGATCCTGTCGCGCAAGACCAAGAACAACCCCGTCTTGATCGGCGAGCCCGGCGTCGGGAAGACCGCGATCGCCGAGGGCCTCGCGCACCGGATCGTGTCCGGCGACGTGCCGGAGTGGCTGAAGGATCGCACGATCTTCTCGCTGGATCTCGGCGCGCTCGTGTCGGGCGCGAAGTTTCGCGGCGAGTTCGAGGAGCGGCTGAAGGCCGTGCTCGAGGAGGTCCGGAAGGCCGAGGGCAAGGTGATCCTGTTCATCGACGAGCTCCACACGATCGTCGGGGCCGGCAAGGCCGAGGGCGCGATGGACGCCGGCAACATGCTCAAGCCGCTGCTCGCGCGCGGGGAGCTCCACTGCATCGGGGCCACCACCCTCGACGAGTACCGCAAGTACATCGAGAAGGACGCGGCGCTCGAGCGGCGGTTCCAGCCGGTGCTGGTCGGCGAGCCCACGGTCGAGGACACCGTGTCGATCCTCCGCGGGCTGAAGCAGCGGTACGAGGTCCACCACGGCGTCCACATCCAGGACAGCGCGCTGGTGGCCGCCGCGACGTTGTCGGACCGGTACGTCTCCGATCGGTTCCTGCCGGACAAGGCGATCGATCTGGTCGACGAGGCCTGCGCGATGGTCCGGACCGAGATCGACAGCATGCCGCTCGCGCTCGACGAGGCCACCCGGCGGGTGCTGAAGCTCGAGATCGAGGAGGCCGCGCTCGCGAAGGAGAAGGACGACGCGACCCGCAAGCGCCTGGTCGATCTGCGCAAGGAGCTCCAGGACTCCCGGAACCAGGCGGACACGCTGCGGTCGCAGTGGGAGACCGAGAAGGGTGCGATCGAGGGCGTCCGCAAGATCCGCGGGGAGATCGAGCGGGTCCAGCGCGAGGTCGAGCAGAAGCAGCGCGAGTACGACCTGAACAAGGCCGCCGAGCTCCAGTACGGCGTGCTCCCGGACCTCGAGCGGCGGCTGAAGGAGGAGGAGGCGAAGTTCGCCGAGGTCCGCGGCGCGGGCGGGCTGCTCCGCGAGGACGTGGGCGAGGACGAGATCGCCGACGTGGTCGCGAAGTGGACCGGGATCCCCGTGACCCGCCTGGTCGAGGGGGAGCGCGACAAGCTCCTGCGGCTCGACGAGATCCTCCACGAGCGGGTCGTGGGGCAGGACGACGCGGTCCAGCGGGTCGCGGACGCGGTGATCCGCGCCCGGGCCGGGATCAAGGATCCGCGCAAGCCGATCGGGTCGTTCCTGTTCCTCGGTCCGACCGGGGTCGGCAAGACCGAGCTCGCGAAGACGCTGGCCGCCGCGCTGTTCGACAGCGAGGACGCGATGGTGCGGATCGACATGTCCGAGTACATGGAGAAGCACTCGGTGTCGCGGCTGATCGGCGCGCCCCCCGGCTACGTCGGGTACGACGAGGGCGGGCAGCTCACCGAGGCCGTGCGGCGGCGTCCGTACACGGTGATCCTGTTCGACGAGGTCGAGAAGGCGCATCCGGACGTGTTCAACGTCCTGCTCCAGATCCTCGACGACGGCCGGGCGACCGACGCCCAGGGCCGGACCGTCGACTTCAAGAACACGGTGATCATCCTCACGTCGAACATCGGGTCGCCGCACCTGCTCGAGGGCGTGCGCGACGGCCGGATCACCCCCGCCGCCGAGGCCGCGGTGATGGGGGAGCTCCGCCGGGCGTTCCGGCCGGAGTTCCTGAACCGGATCGACGAGATCATCCTGTTCAAGCCGCTCCAGGAGGCCGAGATCCGCCAGATCGTGCGCCTGATGGTCGCGAAGCTCGGCGACCGGTTGAGGGAGCTCGGGGTGGGCCTCGAGCTGACCGACGCCGGTGCCGGGGCGCTGGCCGCGGTCGGGTTCGACCCGGTGTACGGCGCGCGGCCGCTGGCCAGGACCATCCAGCGGGTGGTCGAGACCAAGCTCGGGCGGCT
>JBEBJW010000099.1:0-11228 GCA_040079715.1 Myxococcota bacterium
CGCTGGTCCGGTGGGCGGGGCCGATCACCGCCGCGTGGTTCGCGTTGGCGGCGATCCCGACGTTCGTGTGGGTCCGGGATCGGTCGGTTCCGAAGCCGCTGCCGGCCGGCAAGCGCCTCGGGGCGGCGGCGTTCGGCGCGATCGTCGCGACCGCGCGCGAGGCGGGGCGGTACCGCGACCTCGCGGTGTTCCTGGTGTCGCACTTCTTCGCGATGGCCGGCCTGTCGATCGTGGTGAGCTTCGCGTTCATCTACGGCGACCAGGTGATCGGCTGGTCAGCGGGAACCCAGGCCGCGATGTTCGCGTTGACGCAGGTGTCGGCGACGGTCGGGGCGGTGGGGTTCGGCTGGTTCCAGGGTCGCCTGGGGGACAAGGCGACCTACGCGATCACGCTCGCGGTGTGGTGCGTGGCGGTGGGCCTGATCCGGTTCAACGCCGAGGTGTCGGACCTGGTCCGCACGGTGAGCCCAACGGCGACGTCCGAACAGGTGTTCCTCGGGACGGGCGTGGTGGCGGGGATGTGCATGGGCGCCACCCAGAGCGCGGCGCGGACGCTGGTGGCGCTGTTGTCCCCGCCGGACAAGGTCGGCGAGTTCTTCGGGCTGTGGGGGATGTTCGGGAAGCTGGCAGCGGTCGTGGGCTTGATGTCGCTGGGGGCGCTCCAGGCGACGTTCGGGCTGGCGGACGCGATCGGGGTCACTGGCTTGTTCTTCGCGCTGGGTCTGGCGGTGGTCGCGTTCGTGGACGTGCCCCGGGGACAGCGCGCGGCGACCCGGCTCGAGGGCTGACGAGGCGATCGGCGGCTCCTCGACCACGCCGCTACGTCGGTGGCGCACCGCCGACTCGGCCGACCCCTCCGGCGCGGTGTTCGGTTGACGCAGAAACGCAGGCCCCGTCGACGTTTCTGCTTCAACCGAACACGCCCGAGCCCGGAGCACCTCTCGGGCACGATGTTCGGTTGACGCAGAAACGCAGGCCCCGTCGACGTTTCTGCTTCAACCGAACACTGCCGGACGCCCACGCTTGTCACGGTTTGTAATTGCGACTGGACAGGTTGGATTTCCTACCCCGATCCGACCATCCCGCGCTACCGGTTCGACATGTGGCTCCCGATTCTCCAGCACGTGTCCGTCCGCTCCCTCCTCCGGTCCGACCAGGAGGTGATCGCCGAGATCTGCCGGCTGCGCTACGGCGACGACGGCTACTGCTGCGACCGGTGCGGCTGCACCAAGGCGTACAAGATCGCGTCCCGGCCGCGGATCCGCCAATGTGCTCGGTGCAAGCGTCAGCGCTCGGTGACGGCCGGCACCCTGCTCCACCGCACACGGCTGCCTCTCGACGTGTGGGTCGACCGCGCTGCGTGGCTCGAGGTGCCGTCCAGCCGGGACATGGCGATCCGGTACGGGATCGCCCGGTCCACGGGCTGGGCGCTCAACCACCGGATGTTCGCCGTCGCGGGGCGCGTCAATCGCGAGCTCGGTGGGTTCGAGCGACCGATCCACGACATCGTCACCATCCGCACGCGTCGCCCGCGGCCCACTTCGACCCTCCCGCCGAGCGCGCCGGCCGCGATCCGGGCGTTCAACGACCGGGCCCGCCTCGACCCCGAAGCCTCACGGATCGTCCGCGTCGGACTGCTCGCAGGCGACATCTGCGTCCGCCACACCCGAATCGCGCTCGAGTGGGGCGAGCTCGAGCCCCCGATGCCCTCGTACGAGCTCCTCCCCTGGGATCACGACGGCCGGCGCGCTTGCAACTTCGCGGGCCTGATGATCGCGCAGCGACGGCCCTCGATCCGGTGGGCGGCTCGGTGGTCAGACGCCGCTGCGCTGCACTGGAACCGCCAGACCGAGAAGTTCCGCCCGCGGTTGGCGCCTCGGATCGGCGGAATCCCGTCGTTGTTCGCCGTCGCCCTCACCTGCCCGCCGCGACCCCTGGCCCGGCTGGATCCGTGGTGGGACGATCACTCGACCGCGCACACCGGGTCGGCCTCGATCTCCGCCGTCGACCGCGGCACCATCGGCGCGTCGGCCACCGGGAGCGACACCGAGTCGAGCACCAGCCGGACGCAGTAGTCACCGCCCCCGTCCGGACAGGCTGCGCAGTCGATGCCGTACCCGCTGGCGAACAGGTTGCAGACCTCTTCGGGGGAGGCCACGTCCAGCTCGGTCACCAACGAGCGGTTGTCGAGGATCCCATCGAGCGAAAGCCCCTCGATCGACGCGCCGTCCGGCGTGAACGTGCCCGACAGCGTCAGGTCCTGCATCACGAAGTCGTCCCGGACCACCACGAGGCTCAGCTCGTCGAGGTGGACGGAGAAGTACGGATTCTCCGAGAAGTCGGCCTCGGCGTCGAACGGGGTGGTCTCGGAGCAGACGTCCTGCGCCTCGGTCACGAGGTTCGCGGACCCCGCCGACAGCGTCAACCCGGTCGCCGACGCAGCGTCGACCGACACCAGCAGCTTCGCCGCGAGGAACACGTCCAACGCCGACGAGATGCCGTACGGGGCGACCTCGCGCGCTTGCCGGAGGTCGAGCAGGTAGGTGGTGCCGACGAGAGAGGCGGCGTCGACCGGGTCTCCGAGGTCGGTGCCGACGGTGAACGTGGCCTGGACCGGGTCGCAGCTCCAGTCGAGGACCGAGGTGTAGGTGGCGCCTGCGGTGAGCGGGGCGTCGGGGACGAACGCGACCCGGCGCCCGTCGTGGACGAGCGTACCCGGAATCTCGGCTCCATCGGCGTCCGTCACGCGGATCGTGGCGTCCGGCTCCTCGGTGCCGATCACGGCGTCGATCGCGGTGCGGTAGTACACGTCGACGTCGCCGTCCTCCGGATGCGACGAGATCAGCACGGTCTTGCAGCCCGTCGGATCCGTGGTCTCGTCGTCGCCGCTGCATCCGGCCGCCAGCACCCCTACCACCGCGATCGTCCGCCACCCGCCCATGTCTCCTCCCTGTCGCACCTTAGCCGGCGATCGGGCCTCCCGCCCCGCCGGCTACGCCTTAGGTAGGCGAGCGACACCCTCCCCCGGTGCCCGTTGACCGACGATCCGATCGAAGATCTGCCGTGCCCGGTCGCCTGGGCCGTCGCCCGCGGCGGACCGCTCGAGCCGCCTGCGCCGGGGATCGGCGCCGCCGCCGCGCGGGTGTTCGTCGAGCTGGCGGTGGTCCGGGTGCTCGCCGAGGCGCTCGGCGCCACCCGCGCGCTCCCGTTCACCCTCGAGAGCACGATGCGGCTCGTGATGCTCGACGAGATGGACGTCGAGCAGTGGCTGGACCTGTTCGCCGCGCTCGACCACTCCGGGATGCTCGAGCTACTGGGCCTGCCGAGCGAGCTCCCCGCCTCGGTCCGCGACGTGTTCGACGCGTCGGGCACGCCGGACCTGGTGAACTGGCTCGAGCTCGCCCCGTCGCTCGATCCCATCACCGTCGCGGCCACGGTCGCCGCGCTGACCCGCGCTGCTCGTGGGCTGTACGAGATGCCGCTCCACCTCGTGCACCGGGTCGGGGTCGTCGGCGAGACCACGTTCATCGAGCATCGACGGCTCGTGGGCACCGGGTGGCCGCGGCTCCGGCGCACCCAGCACGTCGCGCTCGATCGGGCGGCACTCGCGCCGAGCTCCCTGGGCTCCTCTTCGGGGGGCCCCTCCCTGGTGTTCTGGGACGGCGACAGCGCGATGGTGCCGATCCCGGACTGGTTGATCCGGTGGGACGAGCCGGCGAGCCTGTGGTTGTACGGCGGGCGGTTCGTTGCGACCGGGCAGTGGCGGTACGAAGGGTGGGCCAGCTTCGGGCCGCGCCACCCAGACCCCGGGCCAGGCGGGGCGCGGGCGTCGTCGTCGTTCGTGGTGGCCTCGCCTTCGATCCCGACGTTCCTCCAGGACCGGGCCAACCGAACGGACCACGGGGCCGATCCGAACGCCCAGACCGGGCTGCTGACCCGCGGCGACCGCGCGCAGGACGTCGTGCCGTCCCAGACCCCCGGGGCGAGGGTCCGCACCAGCACCCCGCCGCGGTCCGAGCCGCGCGACCCGGCCTCGGGCGCCTCGCTGGTGCTCAGGGTGCTCACCGGGCCGGATCTGATGCGGTACGTGGTGCTCGAGCGCGGCGGACGGGTCGTCATCGGCCGGAACGCGGGCGCCGCCTCGTTCGTGATCCACCACCACCAGATCAGCCGGACCCACACCGAGGTGTCGCTCGATCCCGCGGGCGCGGTCACCGTGACCGATCTCGGATCGACCAACGGCACGACCGTGAACGGGCGACCGCTCGGACCTCGCGAGGCACGCGCGGTCGACGCCGGCGCGTGGATCGGCGTCGGACCCGTGCTGACCCGCCTCGAGTGGCTGACCGCCGATCGGCGCGACCGGCTGGACGAGATCGCGGACCTCGCGAAGGACGGAGACAGCCGCGATCCGGTGACCACCCTGCTCCGCCCGGCGTCGGTCGCCGATCGCCTGCCCCGGTCCCTCCGCCCGAGCTTCCGCGACGGCGGGACGGTCCGGGGCGGGCCGGAGCTGTGGGGGATCCTGGTGTACGTGGACCGGTTGGCCGCGATCCACGCCCAACACGGCGAGCGGATCGCCGATCGGACGTTCCGCGACCTCGCGCGGGTGGTCCAGTTCGAGGTCGAGTCGCCCGGCTCGTGGACCCGGGTGGGGTACGGCGAGCTGCTGCTGCCGTGCGTCGGCGTCGATGAGGCGCAGGTCCGCGCCGAGGCCGTCCGGTTGTGCGAGGTCATCGGCTCACACCCGTGGGAGGCGCCGATCGACCGGCTGACCGCCTCGGCGGTGGTCGGTCGGAAGGATCCCGCCGAGCCCGCGCAGGACTGGCTGCGCCGGATGCGGACCGAGCTCCGCGATCGGCGGCCGCGGACCGCTCGGGTCTGACGCCGGGGGCGAGACCCGGGCATGAGCCGGCGGAGGTCGGTGATGCGCCTGGGAACCGCGTGGGTCCTGCTCGGGGTGGCCGCGTGCGGCGGCGACCCGGCCAGCCGGTGTGACGCTCCATTCGACGCGTGGGGCGACGCGGACGGCGATGGGTTCGGCGGGGGCGACCCCTCGCCGGTCTGCGCCCTCGCGGACGGCCAGGTCGACCGGGGGCTCGACTGCGACGACGCCGATGCCGCGGCGAACCCGGACGCCGCCGAGGCCTGTGACGGGCGCGACAACGACTGCGACGGGCAGATCGACGACGACCAGCCGGTGGTCCAGTGGTGGCTCGACGCCGACGGAGACGGGTTCGGAGCGCAGTTCCCGAGCCAGCTCGCCTGCGCCGCGCCCGGCCTCGACTGGACGACGGTCCCCGGTGACTGCGACGACACCGCGGACGCCCGCAGCCCGGACGCGTCCGAGGTCTGCGACGGCGGCGACGAAGACTGCGACGGCCTCGACGGCGACTTCGACCCGTCCACCGATCCGGCGACGATGTCGACGTTCTTCCGGGACGCGGACGGCGACAACTTCGGCGACCCGGACCACGACACGCGGAGCTGCACCGTCCAGCGCGGGTGGAGCGGCGACGCCACCGACTGCAACGACCTCGACCCGCTGGTCGGCCAGCGCGCGTTCTACGCCGACGCCGACCACGACGGGTACGGCGATCCGGCGGTGGTCCAACACGGCTGTGCCACCCCGCCCGAGTACGTCGCGAACGCGCTCGACTGCGACGACGCCGAGCCTGCGCTGAACATCGCGATTCACTGGTACGACGATCAGGACGGCGACGGCTTCGGCGGCCTGGTCCCGATCGCGCTGCGGTGCGATCCCCCGTCGGATGTCGCGGTGACCAACGACCTCGACTGCGACGACGACGACGGCGCGGTGCACCCCGGCGCGGCCGATCGCTGCCACGACGGGCTCGACACGGACTGCAACGGCTCGGACGAGTGCCGGTCGTGCGCCGAGGTGCTGGAGGACGACCCGACCTCCGCGACTGGGCCATACCCGCTGGCCCCCGCCGGCGCGACGGTCGAGGTGTGGTGTGACATGGACACGGACGGCGGCGGGTGGACCCTGGTGTCGAGCACCCGCGGCACGCCGCCCGACGACGCGAGCGGAGGATGGTACGCCGACCTCGGGACGATGGCCCCGGGCGGTGGGCACCCGAAGGTGTGGGCCGGCCTCCGTTCGGTGGTGACGGACCGGAGCGACCTGCGGTTCAGCTGCACGACAGCGGTGGACCCGGTCGTCGACCTGTCGTTCTACGACGTGGGCTGGTACCGAGAGATCACCACGGGCAGCGACGCCGACTCGTGCTTCAACGAGGGCGCCGGGGTCGGCGCCGATCCGCCGCCGGCGCGCAGGGACAACCTGACCGGCGACGTGTTGCCCGCCGGCGACCCCTGGGCGGCGGGGTTCTTGCAGGGCGAGGACCAGTGCGGCTCGACCGACGACTTCACGGTCGACTTCGACGACCGCGGGCTCAACGGCGACCAGAGCGACGGCACCGACTGGGGCGAAGACGACGGCGTCCCGAAGTGCGGGACGAACAACACCCTGGCGATCTGGTACCTCTGGGTCCGCGAGCCGTAGCCCCCGGCGAGTCCGGTCTGGTCGGGGCCAGAGTCGTGTTCGGTCGACGCAGAACCGCAGTCCTGGTCGGCATGCTGTTTCAACCGAACACGAACTCGACCGCCCCGTGGGTGCACCGACGCCTGTTCGGTTGGCGCAGAAACGCAGTCCTGGTCGGCATGCTGCTTCAACCGAACACCGGCTCGACCGCCCCGTGGTCCACCGACGCCTGTTCGGTTGGCGCAGAAATGCAGTCCTGGTCGGCATGCTGCTTCAACCGAACACCGGCTCGACCGCCCCGTGGTCCACCGACGCCTGTTCGGTTGGCGCAGAAACGCAGTCCTGGTCGGCATGCTGCTTCAACCGAACACCGGACCTGGATCCCTGCCCTTCCGCCCTCACCGGCCTGGCCGACCGATGCGCCCTACGGACGCTCGTCGTCCTCGGGAGGCGGCGGAACCAGCTCCAGCAGGCCCGTCCCCGATGGCGTCGGGCGCACCAGCTCCGCCTCGTCCGGGATCTCCACCAGGGGCCGCTCCGGCGCGCCCCCGAGGAGCCGGACCGCGAGCTCCGCGTAGGCCGCGATCCGCCGGTAGGCCTCCGCGAACCGCTCGTCCAGCGTCGTCGGCATGTCCTGGGTGAACTGGAAGTACAGCCGCAGCTCGTCGAGCTCGCGGTAGAACGCCTCGCACGCCACCACGGCGTCCGCGTCGATCAACGCGAGGTCTGCCAGCGCCAGCGTCCGCCACCGGGAGAAGATGGTGTCGAGCAGCGGGCCCCGGTCGCGGTGCCGGCTCCAGATCTCGACCAGGAACCCCCGGCGGATCTCGAGATCCTCCGCGATCCGCTCGATCTCGATCGCGAGCAACCGCCGCAGCCGCTCCGGCAGCTCCGACTCGTCGTACACCGGTGGGATCATGGCGCTTCCTCGGGGTCTCCGCGGGCGGCGAGCGCCTGCTGGTAGATCTCGCGTCGGGGCCGATCATAGACCTCGGCGACCACGTCGCGCACCACCGCCACCGGGACACCCGCGCGGACCAGCCCGTGGATCAGCCGGTCGACGCGTTCGTGGTCCTCGAGCTCCGCTCGCCCGTCGAACCCGCCGACCACCAGGGTCATCTCCCCTCGGGTCTCGTCCTCGCCGAGCGACGCCGCGATCGCGCCGACGGTGCCGCGGTGCCACTGCTCGTAGGTCTTGGTCAGGTTCCGCGCCAACGCCGCCGGGCGATCGCCCCACGCCGCCCCGATCGCGCGGAGCGTGTCGAGGATCCGGTGGGGCGCTTCGTACAACACCAGGGTCGCCGTCTCGAACCGGCGGGCCTGGAGCGCCGCGGCGCGCGGTCCCTCGTCCCGCGGCAAGAATCCGAGGAACACGAACCGATCCGTCGCGAGCCCCGAGCCGGACAGCGCCGCCACCGCTGCGCACGCCCCCGGGACCACGACGACCGGGATCCCCCGCTCGACCGCAGCCCGCACGATCCGGTAGCCTGGGTCCGAGATCGACGGAGTCCCCGCGTCCGAGATCACCGCGATCCGCTCCCCCCGCGCCAGCCAGCCCGCCAACTCGGCGGCGCGGTCGGTTTCATTGTGGTCGTGGTAGCTGACCAAGACTGGTGGTGTGACGCCGAGCTGACGCAGCAGGCGTAGCGCCACGCGCGTGTCCTCGGCCGCGATCCGATCCACCGTCGACAACACCTCCCGCGCACGAATCGTCAGATCGGCCGGATCGCCGATCGGGGTGGACACGACGTACAACGTCCCGCTCACGCGAGCCCCGGGAGGTCCGCGCTCGGCGGAAACGAGAATTCGGGCGTTCGTCCCACACAGTCAATCGAGGATCGGCCACCCGCCCCGAGTTCCCGCGCCGCAGTTTTCACGATCCGCACCAGGCCCCCTTGTTCATCAGTCATTAATTCTGGGACTCGCACCGATGGATACTCTGTAGCTTTTACCTGGTTTATGGTCCACGATCTCGTCCGTCACGGCGCGAGGGGACCGCAAAATCCGGTCACGGGGTCTTGCAGCCGATCTAATCCGGCATATGCTGGCGACGCTTCCACCCACGAAGGAGGTTCCTGTGAACAAGGGTGAAATGGCAGCGAAGCTTGCCACCAAGACCGGGCTGTCGAAGGCGAAGTCGCTCGAGGTCATCAACGCGATCTTCAGCGCCGAAGAGCGCGAGGGAATCATCGCGGTCGAGCTCGACGCGAACCGCAAGGTCGTGATCCCGGGCTTCGGCACGTTCGGCACCCGCAAGCGCGCCGCCCGCAAGGGAACCAACCCGGCGACCGGCAAGAAGATCGACATCCCGTCGAAGAACTACGCGTACTTCAAGCCGGGCAAGACGCTCCGCGAGCGCGTCGAGAAGTAGCACTCCCGGGGTGACCGGGTCCGGCTCTGCACGGATCCGGCCAGGATTGGCCGTGTCCGCGCTCGCCCCGACTGTGTCGGGCGAGTCGGAGCCGTATTCACCCCGACGCCATCCCGTACGCCCGGTCCGATCGGACCGAGTGGCGTGCCACGGGCGCCCGTCCAATGGACCGGCGCCCGTTCGTGTCTGCACTCCCATCAAACGCGGTGGCGTCGCCGACGACGTACCACCAGCGCAAGGGTGACTCCGAGCGGGATCCCGCCCGACACCCGCCACGGTCCGGTCGAACACGTGCGCGGCTCCAGCGCGCGGAACACGTCTGCCGGCGGCGTACAGTCGAGGTCCACGTCCGGGTCGGGATCTTCGACCGCGCCCGGATGAATTCGCGGGTCGTGGTCGTCGCAGTCGGTCGAGTCGGGGTACCCGTCGCTGTCGACGTCGACCACCCCGTCGCAGTTGCCGTCCAGGCCGTCGAGGTCCACCGCGCCCGCGTTGCGCGCCGGATCGTCGTCGTCGCAGTCGATGCTCAGGTCGTATCCGTCGCGATCGTGGTCGTCGTCGCTCCACCGGTCGCAGTCGGCGTCGATCCCGTCGTACGGCAGGTCTTCGGCGCCCGGGTACACCTCGGGGTCGCCCTCGATGCAGTCGTACAGCGGAGGAACACCGTCGGCGTCGATGTCGTCGAACCACGGAGCCACCGGGGCCGAAGGCCCGCCGTACGCGCCGAGGTCCGCCCGGGTGGTGTCGAGGTCCGCGCCACCCAACGGGTCTGCGCGATCCCGGAGCGCGCCGTACCAGCTGTAGAAGTCGTCGACCGCGTCGCAGCCGGCGCCCGGGAGGTATCGCTCGAGCCCGGGGTCGGCGTCCGCCGACAGGTCGTCGGTGGAGCTCCCGTCGGACCCGCCGAGCTGCTGGACGTCGCCGGCGACGTTCTGCCAGAACGCGTTCCACCCCTCCGCGACCTCGAACCCGACCAGCGCGGTCGCCCCCTCGGTGTAGCCGACGAGCGAGTCGCGGACCGTGACGGTCCCGGTGGACGACACCGCCCCGCCGACGCTGGCGGAGTTGCCGAGCAGGTTCGTGTGGCGGAGGGCGAGGTCGCCGCCGGCGTGATCGATCGCGCCGCCGTTGCCGGTCGCGCTGTTCTCGATCAACCGGTTGTTCCACCAGGTCAGCGCCTCGGCCGACCGGGTGGCGATCGCGCCGCCGGTGGTCGCGCTGTTCCGGCACAGCAGCGACCGGTCGATCGACGTGGTCCCGGCCCCGATCCACACCGCGCCTCCGTCGGTCGCGGTGTTGTCGCGCAGGGTGCAGTCGTCGAACACGAACGACCCGCCGACCGACGCGACCGCTCCACCGTTCCCGTCCGCGGTGTTCGACACGAAGGTCGTGTGGCGCAGGGTCACCGTCGGCGCCGGTCCGGCCTCCGGATCGCCGTAGTCGGCGATCACCCCACCGTTCTCGGCCGCGTTGTCCTCGAACCAGCCGTCGTCGACGGTCAGGTCGACCGCGCCGGTGACCGCGATCGCCCCGCCGGACTCGGCCGCGAGGTTGTCGACGAACCGCCCGCCGCGGATCGTGACCGTGGTGGGGGCGCTGTCCGACCCGGAGAACAGCACCGCGCCGCCCCGCCGCGCGAACCCGCCGGTGAACGTGCAGTCCACCAGCTCGACCGTCGCGCCGCCCGAACCCACGAGGTGGCCGCCCCCGGTGGTCGCCACGTTGTCCAGGAACAGGTCGCCGTTGCCCACGAACGTCGCCCCGTCCACCGACACCGCCCCGCCCTCGTCCACGAGGCCGATCGTGTACAGGACGCTGTCGTCCACCTGGACCGTCGCCGTGGCCGCGACCTCGATCACCCGGTCGTTGAACGCGGTCAACGACACCGACGTCGCGGTGAGCCGGGCCCCGACGCCAGCGACCCGGAACACCGGACCGTCGCCAGCGTTGGTCACGGTGACGGCGCCGAGGCCGCTCAGGGTCACCGTGCGGTTCGGGCCGAGCTCGAGGGTGTCCTCGAGGTAGTTGCCCGCGAGCACCTGGAACGTGACCACGTCGCCCTCGGCGACCGTCCCCAGCGCGGCGCCGATCGTCGGGAAGTCGCAGCCCGAGGCGCAGATCGTGGCGGCGTGCGCCGACGACAGCCACCACATCAGTACTCTCCCCGGACCCACTCGAGGTGGACCATCAGCTGGGTGCCGCCGACGAACACCTCGCGCGCCGACGCGCCGTCTTCGACGAACGTCGCCCGCCGCCCGTCGAGCCCGAGCCCCACCCGGTATCGCGCGCCGCCGACCGGCGGGAGCAACACCCCCGCGCCGACCTCGTACCGGACCAGCGCCGCCGACC
>JBEBJW010000100.1:0-11223 GCA_040079715.1 Myxococcota bacterium
GTGGTGGACCCCGCACCTCGCGTTCGGCGGCCGGTTCACCGGGGGGATCGACGGCGGGCTCGGCGATCAGGTCGAGATGTGGACCCTCGAGCCGCTGGTGACGGTCGCCCACGGCGGGCGGATCCGCGGGGTCGGTCAGGTCGGGATCGGTGTCGCCTCCCAGCGACTGCACGAGATCCCGTTCTGCCCGCTCGGGTGTACGACCGCGTACGAGGTCCGCGGACCGTGGCTGCCGACCGTGACCCTGTCCGTCGCCGGGGGCCTGGCCTCGCGGCGGTCGGGTACGACGGTCCTGATGCGGCTGGAGACGGACGCGAACGGCAACGTCGCGGTGCTGCCGATGGTCCAGTTCGGCGGCGTCGCGCCGGTGTCGTCGCCGTCGACCGACGCGGGCTGACCCGCTACGCTCCCCGGATGTACACGGCCCTCGCCGCCGCGTTCGTCCGCGGGCGCCGTCCGGACGCGCCCCCGCTCGACGACGAGGGCCTGGTCGCGTGGGGCCGGGCCGAGGGCCTCCGGCTGACGAAGTTCGAGCGGCTGTCGCTGCCCCGGGTGCGGGTCGTGCTCGGGTGGCTCCGCGGGCTGCAGGCGTCGACGCTGGTCGACGTGGGGTCCGGGCGCGGGGTCGCGTTGTGGCCGGTGCTGGAGGCGTTCCCGGACGTCCCGGTCACCGCGGTCGACCACCCCCCGATCCGGATCCGGGAGGTGTCGCTCGACAAGGTCCGCGGCCACCACCTCGCCCTGGCCCACCGATGATCCCGATCCGGAAGTACCCGCGCACCCGCCACCTCGAGGGCAGCCGGAAGCAGGCCGGGGACGAGGACCTCGACGGGGTCCCGTTCGCGGAGGTGGCGGGCGCCCCGCTGGTGGTCGAGGAGAAGGTCGACGGCGCGAACTGCGGCGTGTCGTTCGGCCCCGACGGCGCCCTCGTCCTGCAGTCCCGCGGGCACGCGCTGACCGGCGGCGCCCGCGAGCGGCACTTCGCCCTGCTCAAGACGTGGGCCACCGCCCACCGCGACGCCCTGCACGCCGCGCTCGGCGACCGGTACGTGCTGTACGGCGAGTGGCTGTACGCGCGGCACACCGTGTTCTACGACGCGCTGCCGCACTACCTGCTCGAGTTCGACGTCCTCGACCGGGAGACCGGCGCGTTCCTCGACACCCCGTCCCGCCGGGCGTTGCTGGCCGACACCCCGGTGGTCCCGGTCCCGGTGCTCCACACCGGGCCGATCCGGACCCTCGATGCGCTGGTGGCGCTGGTCCGCCCGTCGCTGTACAAGAGCCCCGGGTGGCGCGACGCGCTGCGCGAGGCCGCGGCGACCGGGGAAAACGCGCGGTTCGGTCAGGTCGACCGCGCGGTGGCCGAGACCGACGGCTCGGACCTCGCCGAGGGGCTGTACGTGAAGGTCGAGCAGGACGGGGTCGTGACCGGTCGGTACAAGTGGGTCCGGGCCTCGTTCCTCGACGCGGTGGCCGCGAGCGGCTCGCACTGGCTCGACCGGCCGATCGTCGCGAACCGCCTCGCCCCCGGGGTCGACCTGTTCGGGGCGGACCGGTGATCGGACCGATCCCGGACCGGTGGCGCGGGCCGGCGTTCATGCTCGGGGCGTCGCTCGGGTTCGCCGCGATGGGGGTGCTGGTCAAGCGGGTGTCGACCGCGATCCCGACCGGCGAGATCGTCGCCTGGCGCTCCGCGGTGATGGCGGTGGTGGTGACCGCCGCGGCGGTCCGGTCGGGGGTGTCGCTCCGCCCGTCGAACCTGCCGATGCTGGTGGTCCGCGGCCTGATCGGTACGGGCTCGATGTGGTTCTACTTCCACGCGATCGCCCGGCTGCCGGTCGGCGACGCGGTGCTGCTGACCTACCTGTCGCCGCTGATCGTCGCCGGCCTCGCGCCGTACACCGTGGGCGAGTCGGCGTCGCCGCGGGTGTGGGGCGCCCTCGGGATCGGCCTCGTCGGCGTCGGGTTCGTGGTCGGGCCGGCCTGGTCGACCGACCACGTCGGCCTGCTGTTCGCGCTGATCGCCGCCTGGTTCGCCGCCGGGGCGTACCTGTCGGTCAAGGTGCTGACCCGGACCGATCCGCCGCTGTCGATCGTGTGGTGGTTCTCGGTGATCGGCACCCTGGCGGCGTCGGGGTCGTGGCTCGACGGGGTGACCCGCGCGACGACTGCGCAGTGGGCGGCCCTCGGGGTGATCGGGCTGCTCGGCGCGGTGGCCCAGTGGTGCCTGACCCGCGCGTACGCGGCGTCCCCGGCGGCGCAGGTATCGGTGTACGCGTACGCCACGCCGGTGTTCGCGTACGGGCTCGGGCTGTTCACCGGGGAGGTCCCGAGCTGGACGTCGGTGGTCGGGGCGGCGCTGGTGGTGGTCGCGGGGTGGATCGCGTCGACCGGGTGATCCCGGCGTCGGGACCGGGTACGAGGACCGATGACCACCGAACGACGCGAAGAGCGCGACGCGGCCCTGTCCACCCTCGCCGCCGGGCTCGGCCTCGAGCGGATCGCCCCGACCCTGGTCGCGGGCGAGCTCGACGGTGCGCCGATCCGGATCGAGGTCCGGGCCGAGCTCGGGTACAGCGGCGGCAAGCACCGGCATCGGCGCCCCGAGGACGATCGGCTCGTGGTCCAGGTCGATCTGCCGTTCTGGCCGACCCTCGACGCCGGGTTGAAGGTCGACCCTCGCCCCGAAGCGCCGGACGCGGACGGGTTCCCGCCGCGGTTCGCGCCGATCCACGCGATCGAGCCGGACCGAGGCGAGGCCCTGGTGTCGCCCGGCGCTCGGACCGCGCTGGCAGCGGCGTGGGTCGCCGGCGAGCTCGAACCGCCCGGGGTGTGGGTCGCGACCCGGCGGCGCGGGCCCGGAGCGCCGGCGGTGACCGATCGGTCGATCCGGTGGACCCGGTCGCATCGGTTGCCGTTCCCGAACGCGGTGATCCACCTCCCCCCGATCCGGGCGCTGCCGGTGGCGTGGCGGGAGATCCACGCCGCGGCCCTCGCGGTCCGGCCGGCGAGCGGCACCGAGGGGGCGCTGGTCGAGCTCGCGCGGTGGTGTCGGCCGGGGATCGAGCTGTGCGGCGCGCCGTCGGGCCTCGTGGGAGCGGCCGGTCCGTACGGGTTCGTCGCGTCGCTGCGACCGGACGGCGACGCGGTGTGGGGGACGGTCGGGATCCGGTTCCCGGACAGGCTCGACGGCGCGCCGCTGGTGCTCGCCGAGGCGGACCACGGGTTCATCGCCCGGTTCGTCGACCTGCTCGACGGTCGTCCCGAGCGGACGGTCGGGGACACGGCGTTCGACGACCGGTTTGCGGTGCGCACCCGGCGACCGGAGGCGCTGCTGGCGATGCTCGGGCCAGCGGTCCGGGCCGCGATGCTCCACCTCGACGAGGTCCACCCGATCCGCCTCGACGCGGACGGGATCCGCGGGGTGGCGCAGGTCGACCCGGCGGCGTTCACCGACGTGGCCAGCCGGGCGCTGGCGCTCGCCGAGGCCCTCGCCGCTGGGTGACTACCGCGGGACCGCCAGCACGGCCGAGATGGACCCCGTCAGCAGGCGCTCGATGTCCTCCCACCGGGTCCGCCCGCCGTCGAGGTACCGCCGCCACAGCGCGCCGTTCAGCACCGACAGCAGGAACACCCCCACCGCCGGGTCGTCCGCGCCGAAGAACCGCCCGAGCGCCGCGGCGTACTGGTCCATCCCAGCCACGATCTCGTCCGACAGCGGGGCCTCCTGGTGCCGCAGGTACTCGTGCAGCACCAGGAACCGGTGGATCAGCGCCGTCTCGCGGAGCCGCACGGTCGCGAGCAGCAGGTGGACGCGGTCCTCGGGCCCGATCGACGGCGGCAGGTCCGGGAACACCTCCACGTCGACGTCCACGCTCGACCGCAGGACCTCGAGGAACATCTCGTCCTTGCTGCCGAACTGGTGGTACAGCGCGCCCGTCGTCACCCCGAGCTCGCTCGCCAGCCGGCGGACCGGCACCCGGTACCCGAGGCGGGCGAACACCCCGAGCGCGTCGTCGACGAGGCGGGTGTTCAGGCGCTCACGCTGTTTCCTAGCGCCCACGGGGCCGCGATCCGGTACGGGACGGGGCGGGCCCGGTTCCGCTCGGCGACCCGGCGATCGACCGACCGGAGCGCGGCGACGAACCGGCGCCCGAGCGGGTGGGCCTCCGGCGGGTACCACCGGGACAACCCGGATCCGAGCGGCTCGAACCGGCGCGAGAACGCGTAGGTCGCGAGCGCGGCGGAGCGACAGGTCCCGAGGTCCGGCAGCCACGACACCGGGTCGTCCGGGGCGTCGCGCAGATCGTCGGGGATCGCGGCCCACACCTGCGACGGGGCGTTCGGCGGCCATCCGAAGTGATCGTACTGGGGGGCATTGACCAGGTCGTGCTGGATCACGTCGAACATCGCGGCGGCCAGCAGCAGCGCGAGCGTATCGCGGTCGGTCGGGTCGGGCAGCCCGCGGTCCCCGAGCTGCGCGCCGAGCTCGTCGCCCCACGCGCGGAGCTCGGGGTCACCCCGGACGGCCGCGTCGGTCGGGTACCACCACCGGACCCACGCCTCGGTGTGGGCGTGGACCGCGTCCCACACGAGCTGGCCGTCGTCGCGCCACGGGTGGTCGGTCAGCGCGTCGAGCCCGCGCCGGGCGACGTTCTCCGGGTGCACCATCCGCCAGAACCGCCACTCCGCGGTGCCCCACCGGATCGCCTCCGCCTTGCCGGCGGGCCCGGCGGCGAACGCGGTGTCGAACAGGCCCCCGTCGACCATCAGCCGCTGGACGCCGTTCCGGTTCATCTGGAGGGTGTGCGCGAGGTGCGGGCCGAGCAGCCGGTGGACCGGGTGGCGGAGCGACAGCCGGCGGCGGGTCGCGAGCACCAGCTTCTCGCCGATCACGTGGGTCCACAGGTAGTGGACCACCACCTCGTGGACCCAGAAGTCCGCCGACTGGAACCACGCCCGCAGCAGGCGCCACCCAGGGTCGCCGGGGCGGGCGACCAGCTCCCCGCGCGGGGTCTCGGCGGCGATCGCGCGCGCGACCAGCGTCCCGCCCTGCTCCTGGAACAGCGCCCGGATCGGCGGCAGGGACGTCCCGGGCCGCGGCGTCACCCGCCGGAGCAGCGCCCGGTGGTCGACCGCGAACACCGGTCGGCCCGGTGTGACCGTCGCCGCCAGCGCCGCCGACAGCCCGTCCTCGGGCGCCTCGGACGACACCCGCGCGAGCGACACCCGCGCGAGGGACACCCGCTCGAGAGACATCGGGTTCGGGCCGGTCAGGCGCTGGCGGGCGAACGCCGCGTCGTCGTCCCACCACGCCGCCGCCGCGGGCCGCGGGAGCAGCGCGTACAGCGGGTCGAGCTCCGCGAGCCGCCGGATCCGCCGGTCCGACCCGACGTCCAGCCGGACCGAGCCGAGCACCGGCAGCTTCGACGCCAGCATCGACCACGGGTACCGCTCGTCCGGCGGGAGCTCGGCCACCGTGTCGTGGTCGAGCGCGCACGACAGCCGGAACCGCGTCGTCGCCGGGGTGGTCGCGTACCGCCGGAGCGCCCGCTCGAGCCCCCGGGACCGCCCGGTCGGGTCCGGATCGGCGGACGGCACCGCACACCGGCCGGTCGGCGCGAACCCCTTCGGGCGCCGGAGCAGCAGGTGCCCGGTCGCGTCGGCGAGCCGGAGCAGCCCCGCCGCGAGCTGGTACCGCAGGCCGTCGATCACGCCGTCGCCTGCAGCGCGAGCGACCGGTCGGCCAGCGCGCCCAGCGCGTACCGGTACCCCGCCTCGACGATCGGCAGGATCCGGTGGAACTCGAGCAGCCCGAACCGGTCGACCGGCGGCTCGAGCAGCAGATCGACCTCCCCGCGCATCCGCTCGGCGTGGCGGGAGCTCGCGAGGGTGGTGGTCCGGAGCAGGATGTCGACGATCGACGGGCTGGCGGCCGCCCGCGCGGTCCCGGCGACCCGGTCGCGCAGGTACCGCCACGGTCCCGGCACCCGGTCGAGCTCGAACCGGCTGTCGACCCGCGGGCTGACGTTCACCGCCACCACCTGGCCCCCGACCCGGTCGCGCATCACGTCGGCCGGGATGTTGTTCAGCACGCCCCCGTCGACCAGGAGCTGGTTCGCGACCAGCACCGGGACCGCGATCCCCGGGAGCGAGCCGCTCGCCCGGGTGGCGATCCACACCGGGCCGCGATCGTGGACCACCATCGACGCGGTGGTGAGGTTCGTCGACACCGCGAAGAACGGCAGCCACAGGTCCTCGATCTCGGTCGCGCCGAACGCCATCCGCGCGGTGGCCTCGATCCGGCGGGTCCGCAGGACCGAGATCACCGGCAGCGTGTAGTCCGAGAACGGCCTGAGCCGCGCCAGCCGGGCGTTCAGCGCGACCATCTCGGTCGGAGACAGGCCGAGCGCGCACTGGGCGGCGATGATCGCGCCCATCGAGGTCCCGCCGACGTGGTCGATCGGGATCCCGAGCTCGCGCATCGCGCGGATCACCCCGATGTGGGCGAGCCCGCGGGCCCCGCCGCCGCCGAGGGTCAGCCCGATCGCCCGACCGGCGAGCGACCGGGCGAGCCGCGCCTCGTCCTCGGCGATCCCGCACCGGACGTGGAAGTGGCGCTCGACCGGGATCCGCGCGAGCCAGTCGGCGGTCCGGACCGGCCGGGTGGCGTCGGCGGGGTGGACCAGGGCGAGGACCCGCGGAGCGTCGTGCGGCCGGACCGCGCGGTCCGCGTCGAACCCGTCCGGGATCTCGGCCGCCGCGTCCGCCACCAGCACCACCCGGTCTGCCCCGTCGACGCACCGGCGGGTCCACCCCGGGGCCGACCGGCCGCCGACGTACAGCACGAACGCGTGCTCGGCCGCGATCCCGTCGAGCCAGGCCTGGAACCGGATCCAGCTCGGGTGGTCGGCGGCGAGCCGATCGGCGTTGTCGAGCACCCCGTGCCGCCGCACCGCGTCCACGTCGAGCACGATCGTGCGGCCGAACGGCGCGAGGTGGGCCGCGAGCGCCCGCACCAACCGGTCGACCGACACGGCACCCGGTGAGGACGGGCCGGTCACCGGGACGAACGCGAGGTGCAGGCAGCCCCGCTGGCTCGGGTGGCGGGTCCGGTGGGCGGCGACCCGGCCGGCGAGCGACCGGGCCAGCGCCAGCGACAGCTCCGGGGCCCGGGCGAGCAGGTTCTGGAACACCGACCCGTCGACCCGGGCGATCAGGCAGTCGCGCAGGGCCGTCACCGTCGACGTCCGGGCCGTGCCGGCGAGGAGCGAGACCTCGCCCTGGAGATCGCCCCGCCCGATCTCGATCACCCCCTCGGTGCCGCGATCGCACCGCAGCCGGCCGCTGACCACCATGTACAGCGCGTCCGCGGGGTCGCCGGTCCGGTACAGCACGTCGCCGCGCTTCAGCTCGAGCCACCGGGTGCGCGCGATCACCTCGGCCCGGAGCGCCGGGTCGATCCCGCCGAGCAGCGGATCGAGGAGGGCCGACAGGTGCAGCGCCCGGACCCGCACCCGCACGATCTCGTGCACCGCCCGCTCGACCGCCGGGTGGCGCGCGGCGTAGTCCTGGAACACCGCCCGCGACAGGCGGACCAGCCGGCACCGGGTGACGGTGACCGCGGTCTCGGTCCGGACCCCGCCGGACAGGAGCTGGACCAGGCCGATGCCGCGGCCGGGCCCGATCGTCTCGACCACCACCCCGGCGACCCGCAGCTCGACCCGCCCGTCCGCGACGAGGAACATCGCGTCGCCCGGGTCTCCCTCGCGGACCACGACGGTGCCGGGGTCGACCCACCCGACCCGCGCCAGCGCGGCCAGGCCGCGGATCGCTTCGTCGTCGAGGCCGGTCAGCGCCTCGATCGACCGGAACAGCGCGAACACCCGATCCGCAGCCTCGTCGACGGCAGCAGCGATTTGCACGGTCCCTCCAGCGCAACACGGCGTAACAAATGTTATCGACCCCAGCCATAACAAATGTTATCCAGCCGACCGGAGGGTCGAATGCGGGACTCCAGCACGGGGATCGCGGTGGTTCGGAGCGACGTTCGGCCGGTGCCGGACCTGTCGGCGGCCGGGGCGCTCGGCCGGCTCGGGCAGACCCGGGCGTTCCTCGGCGACTGGGCCGCGTTCCTCGGCCGGTGTCGGGCGATGTCCGGGTCGAGCGCGTTCCGGGTCCAGGTCGGGGGGCCGGTGGTCGCGGTGACCGACGGGCTCGGGATCCGCGGGATCCGGGACGAGGCCCGGTTCGGTCGGATCTACGGGTTCGGGCCGCGCCGGCCGTCCCCCAAGGTGATCGGCCCGGTGGTGCCCACGATGTTCCTCGACGGCGAGCTCCACGCCCGCCGGAAGCAGCTCCACCTGAACCTGTACCGCGGGGCGTGGCCGGCCCTCGACGGCGTGCTGACCGACGCGCTCGACGAGGCGATGCCGCGGTGGGAGCGCGGCCAGGTCACCCTCCTCGCCCCGGAGCTCGAGCGGATCGTCGCCCGGGTGCTGTTCCGGTGGCTGCTCGGCGCCGAGCCGCCGCTGGCCGACGTCCGGGCGGTGGGGAGCGGGGTGATCCCGCTGCGCCCGACCGACGCGGTCCCGATGCCGGGCGACGCGAAGGTCCGGGCGGCGTTCGAGCGGCTGGTGACGTTCGTCGGGCGGTGCCCGCGGGCGGACGCGATCGCGGCGGCGGCGGGCGCGGTCGGGATCGATCCGCGCGACGTGGCGCGGGACCTCGTGTTCGTCCTGTGCATGAACGGGTGGGCGGCGCTGTCCGGCGCGGCCCTGTCGACCGTCGCCGAGCTGACCCGCCACCCCGCGCACCGGGACGCGATCGCCGCCGACCCGGGTCGGGTCCGCGACGTGGTCCGCGAGGTGCTGCGGCTCCACCCGCCCGCGCCGGTGCTGTTCGCCGAGGCCCGCGAGGACGTGGTGCTCGAGACGCGGACCGGCGACGTCCAGCTCCGCGGCGGCGACGTCGTGATGGGGGTCCTCGCGATGGCCCACCGCGATCCGCAGGTGTTCGCCGATCCGGACGCGTTCGACCCGGGTCGGTACGCGGCCGATCCGCGCCTCGCCGACGAGGTCCTCTGGACCGGCGGTCCGGACGGCCTCGACCCGACCCCGACAGACCGGACCTGCGCCGGGCGCGCGGCGGTGTCGACGATCCTCGACCGGCTGGTGGCGCGGATCGCCGAGGGCCGGTGGGCGCTCGCGTCCCGCCCGGAGTGGGGGCCGGCGCTGACCCCGCGGAACGTGCCGAAGGCGCCGCTGGTGCTGGTCGCGTACCGGCGGGCCCCCGCGGGCGACCGGTGGATGGTCCCCGCGCGGACGGCCTCGGTCGGAGATCGGCTGCGGATGGGGCTCGTGGCCGCGGTCCGCGCGCTCCAGCGGCGGTCGGTCGAGGTCTGGTCGGCCACCACCTACCGCACCGGGCCGCGCCCCGGGCCCGCCCCACGCGTCGCGCCGACCCGGGAGGTGCTGAACGCCCCCGACATCCCGCCGTTCCTGGTGGTGCCGACCGCGATGCCGCGCCACGGGACGATGGGGCTCCGGTACGTGGCGCCGTACTACGGCCTCGCCGGCGCGCTGTTCGGGGCGCTCGAGCGCGCCGGGCTCGACCCGCGGACCCCGTTCCGGGCGGGGCACCCGTCGCTCCGGCGGTTCCCGGCGCCGTCCGAGGGCTGGGGCAACACCCAGGACGACGACGCGTTCGCCCGGCTGCGGCTCCAGGGCCCGAACCCGTACCTGCTCCGCGCGGACCCGGACGGGGGCGGGTTCGTCGCCGACTACACCCGGGCGTTCGCCGGGATCGCGCCGCCGGTCGTGTGTCGGTTCGAGCGCGACGGGGCCGCGCTGCAGCCGGTGTCGATCGCGATCGACGGGCGGCGGTTCACCCCGGCGACCGACGGCTGGCGGCGGGCGAAGCTGGTGGCGAACGCGCTCGACGCGCGGCTGACCGTGTTCGGCGAGCACCTCGGCGCGACCCACCTCGTGATCGCGCAGGCGTTCGCGCTCGCCCGGTTCCAGGTGCCGCTCGACCACCCGCTGCGGCCGGCGCTCGATCTGCACGCGTTCGCGACGCTCCAGGTCAACGACTTCGCGTACAAGCTGCTGGTCTCGCCGTCGTCGTACTTCGTGCGGTCGGGCTTCGTGTCGCGCGACCAGGTGTTCCGGCTGTTCCGGAACGCGTGGCCGACGACCGACGCCGCGCGGCTGCTCCCGGCGCAGGACGTCGAGCGGCGCGGGCTCGACGCGATCCCGGACCACCCGTACGCGACCGAGGCGCTCCCGGCGTGGGCGGCGCTCCGGCGGTACACCGGGCGGATCGTCGACGGCCTGTACGACGGCGACGCCGCGGTCGCGGGCGACCCGGGGATCGTCCGGTGGGATCGCGCGCTCCGGCTGTGCCTGCCCCGGTCGGCGGCCGAGCTGCTCCCGCGCCCCACCACCCGGTCCGGCCTCGCGGACCTGCTGGCGGCGTGGGTGTTCAACAACGTGTCGCACGAGGTGTGCGGCGACTTCTCCCCGTACGTGTCCGGCCACGACGAGGAGCAGGCGCGGCTGATCGACTTCGACCGGCTGCGGATGGGGATGGAGGGCGGCCCGCCGTCGCTCGCGGCGGTGTTCCTGATGAAGCAGGGGGCGTACGCCGGCCTGTTCGACACCCGCGGCAACAGCATGGTCGGGGTGCGGCCCCGGGCGGTCACCCGGTGCCCGACCCACGCGGCGGCGCTCGGGGCGCTCCAGGGCGAGCTGCGGACCCTGTCGACCGAGGTCCGGGGGCGGAACGCGGCGCGCGCCGTCCCGTTCCTCCGGATGGACCCGCGGAAGTGGGAGCTGTCGATCGGGTTCTGACGGGCGCCCCGGCTCGCTCCGCTCGCCGTCGGCCTCCGTCCGGGGTCGTCGCTGCGCTCCTCCGTCCTTCGCTGCGCTCGGACCGCCTGCGGCGCCCTCCCGTCCGCCTGGCGCGGACCGGCGACGAACCGCCAGGAGGTCCAGGTCTCGACCGTCGACTTCGCCGAAGCGCGACGATCCTCCGTTGACTCCCCTCTCTCCCCCGCATCGGGATGCGGATCCTGGTCGACGCCCACACGCCGATCGCGAGGTCGAGCTCGAGCTCGAGCTCGATGTCGATCGCGACGTCGAATTCGAGATCGACGTCTACGTCGAGGTCGATCGCGAGGTCGACGGGATGCGGTGCGGGTTGCTGGCTCGGTGGCGGACGACG